>JABFRG010000440.1 GCA_013141295.1 Polyangiaceae bacterium | reverse complement strand
CCCCCGCCTTCTCCCCCTGGCGCCCTCGACGTCGATGCCGGCCCGGCGCCGGTGGTGACGGAGCCGCTCGCCAACCCCAGCGCCGACGCGGGGGTCGCTTCGCCGAGCGATGCCGAGCGACGAGAAGCCCTCCGCAATCGCTATCTGGCGCCTGCTACAGCGCGTGTATTCTACACGTGGACCACGCCCGAGCAGCTCGCCGCCCTGCGCGCCGGCGAACGGGTGCTCTCGCGGGAGAGCTCCCCGGAGAAGGGGCACGCCGGCTTCGACCACCTCTTGAGCCAGCTCACGTACCAGCCGGGCGTCGAGGAGGACCGCGAGGTGCCGTCGCTCCTTTTCCACGCCGGGTACGCCAAGAAGCGCTTCGCGTGGCATACCGCCTTCGGCGCCATTCTCGGTCTGGGCGCCGGCCCGTATGGCTCGGTGCTACTTCGTGTGACCCTCAAGCCGAACGCGGTGGTCTCCGACTTCATCGCCGAAACCGCCGTGGTGGACGGCAAGACCGTGCCCGCGCGCGAGCTCGGCAAGCTGCCCGAGCGGCTGGGCGCCATCTACTACGAGGGACCGGGCTATCACGAGATCGTGCTGCCCAACGAGTCGATGATCGAAGAGGTCACCGCCAACAACGACACCATCCGGCGCGAGCTCGAGGACGAGCTCTTCTTTCTCCAAGGCATTCGCGAAGGCGATCTCCGTACGCGAGAGCTCGCCCATGCGTTCGTGGGAGCGCCGCCGTACACCATGGAGGCGCTGGCGCCGTACTTGGCGAGCCTGCGCACGTTCCTCGACCACATGCCGGCGGAGCCCTTCGTGCGCCGGCCGAGCGTCGCCTTTCAGCTGGGAGCCAAGCGCGCGCAGCTGGCGTTCTGTCGCTCCACCGGGCGAAAGCGCGTCGCTACGCACGACGTCAGCCACCCCGTCTACGTCATGCAAGTGCAGTGTGCACCCACCAACGCGTGCCGCCCCAACCACGACGTCTGTCGTCCGGTGCCGGACCCATTTCAGTGACTCAGAGCGTGCGCGTCATGAAGATGCTGAACGGATCGAGCGCGTAGTCGCCGAAGGGACCGCAGCGGGTGAAGCCGTCGCGCTCGTAGAGACCGAGCGCGGGCGCGAAGGCCGGGGCGCTGCCGGTCTCGAGCCACAGGCTGCGAAGGCCCATGGCCTTTGCCTGCGCCACGATGTGGTGCAGCATCGCGCGCCCCACGCCGCGCCCGAGGAAGGGACCAGCCACGCGCATGGACTTGATCTCGCCGCGCTGGTCGTCGAGGCGCTTGAGCGCACCCATGCCGGCGAGCTCCGGGCCGGCCCAGGCCGAGTACAACGTGAGCCCCGGTGCGCGTAGCGCCTCCAGACCCAGCGCATGAACGCTCTCCGGCGGGGAGCTCTCGTGCATGCCCCGCAGGTGCTCGGCGACGAGCGCGCGGATCTCGGTTCCGGTGAGGTCGTCGGGGCGAATCTCCAGTGCGAGTGGCGAGTGGTCGTTCATCGCACGCAGGATAGCGCGAGCGTCGTTTCACTTCACCGGGGTAGCTCGAGGCTCACGTCGAACGCGTAGGTCGCCGGGGCGCCATTGGCGGTGAGCATTCCCTCGAAGTGCACGTCGACGGCGGCCGCGGTGCGCTTCGTGAAGGCGTACTTGCAGGTCTTGTAGGTGATGGCGACGTCGGGCTCGAGCACCGCTTCGACGTCGCTCGAGGCGCAGAAGCCCGTGGCGGGAAACGTACCCTGGAGCGGGACCCTCCCGCGGAAGGCGATCGGGCGTGCGGCGTTCCGGCCGGCCCGCGGCGTCGCGGTGACGAACATCGTGGCGTACTCGGCGGGATGGTACGTGGAAACGTCGCTGAAGCCCCACGCCGCGGTGACGTTCAGCGGGGCGCCGTCGATGGACGCCGCGGCAGTGTAGGTGGGCAAGGGCACCGGCGCGACCGGGAGCGGAGATGCCGAGCGCTGGAACAGCCCGCCCGCCTTGGTGCGCGCGAACACCGTTCCGTCGGCCAGCACCTGGAGCTCGCGAACGTCGGCCGGAAGCCCGGCGTCGGAGCGCATGCTCACGGAGCCGCTCTTGCCGAGGTGTAGCGGCTCGGCGGTGCCGTCCGCGTCGAGGCCCACGGCGAACAGATCGTCGGGGCTCGTCCCGCCGAGGCCGCTCAGCACCAGGCGATTGACCCGGGGGGCGAGCATCTCGGCTTTCGGTCCGCTCACCGTCGCCAGCGCACCGCCGACGAAGCTCGCCATGAGCGTACCGCCCACGGAGGCGAGCGCGTCGACCTCCCCCAGCGCCACCATCGAGGGCGCCACGGTCGCGCCCAGCGGGAGGCTCGTCTTCTGGATGCCGTCGGTCGTTGCCAGATACAGCTCGCCGCCAACCACCGCCACCTTCGACACCACCGGAAGCGAGACGAAGCGCGAGCTCCCGTTCTTCATCTCGCCGAACAGGTCCTTCGAGCCCGCGGCGTACGCTTCGTTCTTCGACACCGCGGCCACCGAGCGACACCCACCGAAGAACTTGTCGCGTGGGATGCCCGTC
>JABFRG010000288.1 GCA_013141295.1 Polyangiaceae bacterium | reverse complement strand
GAGCTAACCGGAAAACGCGGCGCGATAGGCCTTGGCGAAGGCCTGGGCTGCGTGCGCGTCGATGGCGCCGCCCGCGAGACCACCGGTACGGAGCGCGCTGCCCACGATGATCCCGTCGGCGCTGGCGGAGAGCGCGCCCAGGGTCGCGATGGTGGCGCCGCTGCCGACCAGCACCTTGGCGCGCCCGGCGCTGGCCTTGACCCGGGCGAGCTTGCTGGTGTCGACGCCCTTCCCGGTGCCGTCGCCGGTGACGATGACGGCGCTGGCGAGCCCGCGGTGCACGGCGTCGCTCACCTCCTGTTCGAGGGCCGTGGGATGCGGGTGCCCCAGCGGCGTCGAGTGCTTCACGTCGACGTCGGCCCACACCGCGATGGCGTCGGCCCCCAGCATGCGCCGGTTGCGGAGCGTCTCGGCGGCGCGTCCCTCGATGACGCCCTGATCGGTGACGCGCGCGCCCACGTGAATGTTGATGCGCACTGCCTGGGCAACGGTGGCGTGGGCAACCGCCAGCGCGCTCTCGGCGTCGTTGCGGAGCACATTGATGCACAATACACACTTTGGCGCGGCCGCGCGCACCGCGGCGGCGGCCAGGGTCATCGACGCCACGGTGATGGGCGGCACGTGGGTGGAGAAGAACGGCGCGTCGCCGAAGTTCTCCACCACGATGCCGTCGTACCCCGCCTCGGCCAGCACCTCGGCGTCGGCCTTGGCGGATGCGACGATGGCATCGAGGGATCGCAGGGAACCGGGGCTGCCGGGCAGCGCCGGAAGGTGAATCACGCCGATGAGCATGGGCCCACCTTAGACGCTCGGCGGTCCGGTTAGAACGGCTTTTCCGCGGTCCTTAGGGCGTCGGCGTCGGGAGCATCCCCTTCGAAGCGCCGAACGGCGAACGAACGCTACCGCCGCCGCCTGACCCGGCCGGTGCCGGCTTCAAGCGACCGAGCGGTCCGAGGAGACGGAGGCCGTAGAAGCCATCGGCCATCTTGGCGGCCTTGGCGTCGGGAGAGAACTCCACCGCGGCGAAGAGGCCCTTGGTCATGTCGTTCTTGTTCTTGTAGGCGTCGGCGACCTTGAGCTTGAGGGTCACGTCCACCAGCGATTCGTTGGCGAGCTCCTTCATCTGGATGCGCCCGTCACCGTCGATGTCCATGTCCTTGCCGCTCGCCTTCATCTTGCTGAGCTTGAGCGTGCCGTCCTTGGCCTCGCCCTCGATGGTCAGCGTCCCCACCGCCAGCCGCTGCAGCGGAATCCCGCCGAAGCCGGGCCCGAGCGCGAGCTTGGCCTTGCCATCGCCGAGCGCGAGATCGCGGAGCTCGAGGGCCACCTTGCCGTTGCCCTTGGAGGCCTTGCCCTGGGGCAGCTCGAAGTGAACGGTGCCGAAGAGGTGCCCTTCCAGCGGGATCCCCAGCGCTTGCTGGATGGGTCCGAGCTTGCCCACCTCGACGTCGTCGAACTCGAGATCGATGACCCGCTCGTTTCCGTGGTCGCCGAACTCACCGTCGACGGTGCCGCCGAGGACGTCGAGCTTGAACTTCACGTTCTTGTGGAAGATGAGCAAGGGGAGCAACTGAAGCCGGGCTCGCGCCTCGTCGATGCGGATCTCCACCGGCGGCTTGCCTGCCTCGGACGGCGCACTGAGGATACGTACGCCCTTGGCCTTCACGCCGGTCACGAAGTACCCGGTCAGCTCGTCGATCTGGAGCTCCTGCTGGGCCTGGGTGTTCTTCTGCTGGACGTTGAACGAAGCGACGATGCGCTCCTTCACCTTGTCGTACGGGAAAGTCCAGGAGAGCGAGAGGACCAGCGCGAAGAAGAAGAAGGCGACGTAGCCGACGCGCGGCAGAATGCGTTTGAGGCGCTCTTTCACTTGGGCACGTCCTTCGGCTTCTCTTTGTCTTTGGGGGCGTCGGCGGTGCGGTCGAAGGCCGACACGCCGATCTCCACGTCGTAGGAGTTGGGCTCGCCGCTCCGCTTCCGGACGCTGAGGCGGCTCACCGACACCGCGTAGCCGCTCTGCTCGATCGCCTCGATGAAGCGGGCCAGCGGCAACATGCCGGCCTTGCGCAGGTGCACCACGGTGTTGCGCTCGTTGTAGCGCTTGCCGTGGGCCAGCTCTTGCCGATCGTTGGAGTCGCTGATGTCGAGCTTGTAGGCCCGGGCGGTCTGCTCGAGGAAGCCGGCGAGCGGCGGCGCCTTCTTGGCGTAGCGCTGGGCGATGCCGTCTTTCCGGGCGTTCCGGGCGCGGATATCGTTGCGTGCAGCTTGCACCTTTTGAAGGGTGTCGCGCAGCTCGCCGTTGGAGTGGCTCTTGGAGATGGCCAGCACCTGAAGGCCCAGCGGCAGCACCACGAAGAGCAGGCCGAGGAGGACCGCGGCAGCCACCGTCGCGTTGCGTTGTTCGCGGGTACCGAGACCGAAGCGGTCCATGAAAGCAGGGAGCGCCATCACTTACCTCCGGTGGCGGTTGCGGTGGCGGTGGGAGCGGCAGCGGCGCCGGGCTTCTTGGCGACGGCCTTCACGTCCTCCGGGCACTTGATATCGAACTCCATGACGTACTTCTGGCGGTCCCCCCCCACGACTTGCGTGGTGCGGGTGATCTTCACGTCGGAGAAGCATCGCTCGCTCTTCAGCGACTTGGCGATCTCCTGGGCGTCGTTCACGCTGGCCACCACGCCGTGCACCACCACGTGGCCCTTCTGCACATCGAGCTCGTCGATGTCGTGGACCACCGACTGGGGAATCGACTCCGAGAGCCGCACCATGACGTCGAAGGAGTCGGCGTGGGGCAGCGGATCTTCGTCGCTCAGCGCCGTCTGCTGCTGGAGGAGCTCGTTGGCTCGGTCGGCGCTGGGGGTCGCTTCGCCCAGGACCTCGCCGGTGACGTTGGTCATGGCCTTCTCGAGGGTGGCCCGCTCCCGCGAGAGCGCGATGAGCTCCACGAGCACCGAGAGGAAGAACGCGAGGGCGATCACCGCGCCGAGGCCCACCAGCGCCGGCACCTTCTCCTTGACCCAGGCGAAGCCGCGCTCGAACGCCAGCGGGCCCTTGCGGAGGTTCACGTCGACCGGTCGGGACCCGAGCGACATGGCCAGGCCCACGGCCTTGGCGAACTGCGGGAACGTCGCGAGTGACTGCTGCGTGATGGTCGGCGCCAGCTCGAAGCTCGCGGGTCGAGGAATGGTCTCCACCGGCAAGTTCACTTCCTGAGAAATGAACCCCTCGGCCCCGGAGATGAACGACGCGCCGCCGCCCGCCAGGAGCACCTTGCGCGGCGCGGCGCCGCCGGTGGCGCGGTAGGAGGCGATGGTGGTGCGGAGCTCGCGCGCGAGCTTGCTGGCGGTACCGGGCAAGCCCTCGGTGCCCACGGTGACGGTGCGCGAGAACACCGGCTCGCCGCCCTTCACCACCAGCACTTCGCTGCGCTTGGTGCCGAGGTCCACCAGCATGATGGGCTCCACGCTGCTGGCCAGCTCGGGAATCGCCAGGCACAGGTTGGCCAGCGGAAACGCGCCGACGCCCACGCGCTCCGGCTCCTGGAGGATCGCGCTCTTCAGGAGATCGATGCGAGCCCGCGCCTCTTCGGTGCGCGCCACCGCAACCAGCACCGCCAGCTCGGTGGCCTTGGCGAGCTCCGGGCGACCGGTGCTGAGCACACGGTAGTCCCACACCGACTCGGCGATGTCGAATGGCACCTCCGACTCGAGCTCGAACGGGAGCACCTCGCCGAGCTGCTTCTGCGCGCTCATGGGGAGCGCGAGCACACGCACCGCCGCGCGATCGCCGTCGATGGCCACGGCCACCCCGTCGTGCGCCGCCGGCTTGCCCAGGGTTGCCTCGGCGATGGCGCGCCGCAAGGCCTCGGCGACGCCGCCCGGCTCGGTGATCTCCACCACGATCAGGGCTTCGAGCCGCGTCTTCTTGAACGAGGCCCGCAACGCCGCCGCCTTGACCGCTCTCGCTCCGATGTCGATTCCGATGTGCAATGCCATGATGGTTACTCCGCCCGAAAGTAGACGACCTGGCCGCCCGAGCTGGGCTTGAGGGCCGCGGCGATGGCGTCCGCGGACGCGGGGCCGGTGGTCGTGGTGGTCGTGGTGCCGGTGGTGGTGGTCGGCGTGCCGGCTTGGGGCGTGCCGGGGGCGCCGGGCGTGCCCAGCGGCGGCGCGGTGCGGAAGTCCACCACCGCGTGGAGCTTCACGCGCGTCTCGCGCTTGTAGCCCTTCTTCACGCCCACCGCGTAGATGGAGAACATCTTGCTCTCGGTGGCGATGCTCTTGGCGAACTCCGCCTCCGACTGGAACTTCACCGGCTTCATCCCCATCGACGCGAGAATGGGCCCGAGCATTCCCTTGCCGGTCATGGTTTGCACGAAATCTTGGGGAGAGCCGAAGAGCGGCGCGCCCATGGAGATGCCGCGCGCCATGGTGACGCCCATGAGGAACGACTGCGCCTGCGCGGGGTCGATGCAGATCTCGGCGGTGGGCGCGCCGGAGCACACCACGGCGAGCAGCGTCTGCGCGTTCGCGGTGTTCACGTTCACCGTCCCCTGCCCCCACACACTGACCACGCGCTTCTTCGGATTGGTGGGCTCCGGATCGACGAACGCGGCCCAGAAGTCCTCGGAGATACCCCGCACCATGTGCAGCTCTTCGAGGGAGTCGTAGGGACCGTTCTTGCGTTTGTAGGGCTTGGGGAGGAGCGAGTAGAACGAGTCCTCACTGCCCGCGCTCTGGGCGTTGGAGGAGAAGTCGCAGGTGAACGCGGTCTCGTCCACGTCGGCCCAGTCGATGAGCGCCTGGCAGGTCTGCGCGCGGTCGTTGGTCTGCCCCTGCGCGTCGCGCTGGTCGAAGATGCTGGAGTACTGGAGCGGCCCGATGAGCCCCATGATCTGCTTGCCCAGGCGGATGCGCGCGATGTCGTTGGAGGAGCCTTGGTTCATGTTGAGCTTGGCGTCCTCGTCGACGATGACCAGCTCGAAGTGCCCGCCCGGGGTGGTGACGTTGCGGCCCTTGCTATCGTCGAAGAGCAGCGTCGCGGTGGTGTTCTCGGCGGGCTTGGGCGGCGCTCCGTCGGCCGGGGCGTCTTCTTCGCTCATGAAGGCCGAGAGCAAGCGGTCGCTGAACTCCCACACCGGGAGCTGGGGCGGTGACTTCTTGAGGAAGGCGAAGAGGGGCGCCACCGCAGCGCGAATGGTGGGCTCGCTGGCGATGAGCAAACGAGAGAGGTTGATGGCGCTGCGAGCCATGTACTCCGCCTGCACGGCGTCGCGGGCGCTGGTGGCCGCCGAGACCTCGGCGCTGACGTCGGTCTGGAACTCGGCGAGCACCACCGAGAGGACCACGATGGCGCCGATGACCATCGGCAACGCGATGCCGCGCTGCTTGCCCCGGCCCTGGCGCCGATTCTTGATGCGACGGAGTCGGGCGCTCATCGGGGTTGTCCGAAAGTGAGAGGGTCGCGAATGAGGATCGAGAACTTGGTCTGAAAGCGCAGCGGCGGGCCGTCCTTGATGCCCTTGAGCACCAGCGTGACCTTCACCTGGAGCGGCATGCGATTGAGCTGGCCGGTCTGGTTGGTGGAGTCCCAGGTGTCGATCCACTGGCCGGTGATGGGGTCGAGGTACTTGAGCTCGAAGGACTCGATGTCCTCGGCCACGACGTTGGTGACGCCGCCCTGCCGCGGCTCGATGTCGATGGGCGTCTGCTCGCGGCGTACCAGGTCCAGCTTGCCGGTGACGTTGGGATCGCGCGAAACGAAGTAGCCGATCTCCGCCTGGTCGGACTCCGGGACGTCGCGCTGGAGGCGCCGGTGCGCGAAGGTCGCAAAGTCCACGCGATCGCCGTCGCTGCCGGTGTGCTCCGCCACGAACACCGTCCGGCGCGTGTAGAGCGAAGGCAAGAGCGGGTTGTGCAAGGAGAGATACGCGCTCCCCATTTCGCGCGTGATGCGCGCCATGGCTTCACGCCCCTGTCGCGAGCGATCCGCACGGGCGGCTTCGCCGCGCTTGCCGCGGCTGAGGGCGTCGAAGGCGCCGTAGAGCAGGAGCGAGATCATGGCCATGACGGCCACCGCCACCACCACCTCGAGCAGCGTCATGCCGCGCGACCCGCGCCGGAGCCGCCTCATTTGGTCCCCGGCGTGGCGGCGGTGGTCGCTGGCGTGGCGGTGCCCGTGGCCGGAGGCGTGCCGCCGTCGAAGCCCGCCAGGAAGCCGGCCTTCTGCGGGCTCGTGACGAACTGCACGATGGGCAGCTCCCGCGCGTTGGGGCCCTCCTTCCACTTCACGGTGATGCTGACCCGGCGAATGGAGGCCTCGAGCACCGGCTTGAGCGACGGATACACGAGCCCGAGCACGGTAGTGAGCATGCCCTGCGCGCCGGCCGGGCCCATCTGTCCCGCGACCTGCGCGCCCACGCCCTGGAGGCCGGCATCGAGGTCGAGCGAAGCAAGCGGCGGCACGGCGCCAGGACCGGCAGCACCTGCGGAGCCCACCGGCGGCGCACCGAGTGCGGACTGAAGATCGAGGCCCGCGTCGCCCGCGGTGGTGTTGGGATTGGGGAGCTCCACCTTCTCGATGCGCACGTCGCAGGTGAAGCCGCCGTTGTCGCTGTCGTCGCAGCAGGGCGTGTCGGTGTCGTTCTGGTCGATGTCGGGGTAGCCGTTGCGAAGGAGCTTCTCCTCCACCTCGCTCATCTTGCAGCGCCCGTAGTTGGACGCGAGCCCCATGTTCTGGGCGCTCTTGTTGGAGGCGGCGAGGCCGCCCTGGGCCGAGAGAATGACGGTGAGCGCGAGGCCGAGAATGGCCACCGCCACCATGACCTCGAGGAGCGTGAACGCCTGCGACGGCGCACGGCGCTTCCACTGGCTACCGGAGGCGGACATCAGAAGCCTCCCGGCGCTTCCCGCTCGGACGCGGCCTTGTCGTCCTGCGGGTTGTCGAGGGCGACGTTGCCCGATTTGACCTCGACCTTGCCGGTGAGGGCGCTGACCACCAAGCTCAACGTGTCCGAGTCCTCGTCCTTCTCGCCAATGCGCACCTGGACCACGGCGCGCTCGGTTTGCCCGCCGGGCCAGAAGTACAGGTATGCGCGACCGGTGCGCCGCACGTCGTCGTCGTGCGCTGCCTGCACCGAGCGAAACTGGATGCCCGAGGGAAGCGGCTTCGGCTCCTTGCCGAAGCCCGCGTCGGTCACCGCCTTGAACGTCGCGCGGGGAGCCTGGGGCCCAGCCACGATGCGCTTCCCCTCGTCGACGGCGTTCTTCTCCGCCTCGGTGACCGGGTCGGCGCCGCCGGTCCCGGTGACGTCCTTGCTCTGCACCAGCATCGGCGCGGCGGACTCTTCGAGGGTGATGGTCTGCTTCTCGAAATCGAACACCAACCGCGTGGGCCGCGACATGGAGCTCGCGCGTGCATACGCCACCCGGACGGCGCCGGTGATCAAGGCCCCCGATTGGCGCAGCCGCGCCGAGCTGGTTTGACCGGAGCCGGCCACGATGACCCCCATCATGATGCCGATGATGGCCATCACGATGAGGATCTCCACCAGCGTCATCGCGCGAGCAAAGCGTCGCCGCACGCTGCGCGCAGGCGCACGGCGGCCTTCCGGCATCGGCCGGAGCGCCTCCGTGGCTGCGATTGCTCGCGGCGAGCTCATGGCGCTACTCGCCCGCCTTCTTCTCGGGAATGACGATGTCGTCCTGGGTATTGGCTTTGCCGTCGGGACCCCAGCTGCGGATGTAGGTCTCGTCGGTCTCGCACTCGACGATGTAGGCGTGCTCCCAGGCATCGGTGACCTTGGACGCGCCGGAGATCTCCTTCTTGTCCTTGAGGAGCTGCACCGTCGGGCACTCGTCGCCGGGGTGATCGGCGCGGTACTTGTCGGCGATGGGCTGCAGGGTCTGGGCGTCGATCTTGCTGCTCTTGATCGAGGCTTCCTTGAACTTCGGCACCGCGAACACCGCCACGCCGCCGGCGATGAGGCCCACGATGGCGAGCACGATGAGGATTTCCACGAGCGTGACGCCACGCGCGTTCCGGAGGCGCTTTCGCAAGATGTTCAGTCGTTTCGGATCCATCGTCTTCATCTCCTTCGGTTCACTCCACGCGATCGAGTCCGAATGGCAGCCCATCCGGCCCGTCGCTCAACAATTCGAACCCCTTCGGGTCCTTGCGCCCGGGGCACACGATTCGGAGCGGCTTGCCCCATGCGTCGGTCGGTACCTCATAAGTGTAACCACCGCTCTGCAGCTCGCCTACGTCCCTGGGGCACGACCCGCGATGGTCTGCCCGATAGGCCAGCGTGGCGTGGTAGGCCGAGGTGATGGACGCGCGCGTCGCCCGGCGCTCCGCCGCGTGGTCTTCCCGCGTCCGAAGGAGGAAGAACGAGCCCAGCGCCACGCACACCAGAACCACGTTGCGCAGCCGCGCGCGCCCCACCGCCCCCAGCCACGACCGGCGCCGCTCCCAGGGAAAAAAGACGTTGAGGGATCGCTTCTTCATCACTGCACGAAGTCGTTCATCTGGATGAGGGGCATGAGGATGGAGAACGTGATGAACCCCACGCCGCCGCCCATGAGGATGATGATGAGCGGCTCGAGGAGGCTGGTCATGGCGGTGACGCGGGTCTCCACCTGACGGTCGTACTCCTTGGCCACCGTCTCGAGCATGTGCTCGAGCTGCCCGCTCTTCTCGCCGACGGCGATCATGTGGATGGCCATCGAGGGAAACTCGCCGCTCCGCTTGAGCGGCACCGAGATGGACTGCCCTTCGCGAATCGACGCGGTGGCGTCGTCGATGACCAGCTTCAGCTTGGCGTTGTCGACGACGTTCTTCACGATCTCCATGGCCTTGAGCAGCGAGACGCCGCTCTGGAGGAGCGTACCCAGCGTGCGCGTGAAGCGCGCCACCGCCACCAGCCGGAACACCTGACCGAAGAGCGGCACCTTCAGGAGGAAGGTGTCTTTCCAGATCATGCCCTTGGGGGTGCGCATCCACGCCAAGAACTGCGAAAGCGCGAAGCCCACCACCACGCCCAGCACCAGGCCGAGCAGGTAGAGCCACAAGGTGCCCACCACCCAGCCACCACCGAGCACGCCGAAGCCGCTCACCACGGCGAAGAGTCGCAGCACGAACAGGGCGCTCGGGTTCGCCATGCCGCCGCCGCGCAGCCGCATGAGGAGGTTGAGGCAGATGAGGCCGAGCACCGCGCCCCCGGTGACCGGCGAGCTGATGGCGTCGGACATGACGATGAGCAGCGCGGTGTACCAGGGGAGCGCCCGGTCGAGGCTGGCGAAGATGCTGGTCACCTTCGGCACCACGACCGTCATCATCACGGTGAGCAGGCCGGTGCCCATCACCATCATGAGGATCGGATAGGCGAGTGCCGCCGTGACCTTGCCGCGAATACGCGCCTGGTCGTCCATGAAGTCCGCCAGGCGATCGAGCACCTTCTCGAGCGTGCCAGAGGCCTCGCCGGCGGCCACCATGTTCACGTACAGGCTGGGGAACGCCTTGGGGTGCTCCTCCAGCGCCTTGGCGAACGACATACCTTCGTTGAGTCGCTCGCGGACCTGGGTGAGCACCCGGAGGAGCTCCAGCTTCTCGGTTTGCTCGGAGAGCGCCGACACCGCTTCCACCAGCGGGATGCCCGCGCCCACCAGGGTCGCCAGCTGCCGCGTCATGGTCGCCACGTCGTTGATGGTGACCCGGCGGAACAGCGCGAGAAGATCGAGCTTCTTCCCCTGGGCCGAGCTCCCCTGCTTGCCTTCGTGGGCCTCGGTGAGGAGCACGCCCTCGCGCTTGAGGGCCGCCCGGAGCACCTTGGGGTTGTCGGCATCGCGCACGCCCTTGGTGGGCTTGCCGGTGGCGACGATGAGACCGCGGTACTCGAAGACGGCCATGGCTCAGGCCCTCGCCATGATGCGAACGCTGGGGGTCGCCACTTCGACGACGTCTTCCTGGGTCGCTGCCAGGACCTCTTCCACGCTGGTCATGCCGCGGAGAACCTTGCGGGCTCCGTCGTCGCGCATGGTGTCCATGCCCGCCTCGATGGCCTTGCGCTTGATGGTCTGCGCGTCGGCCGCCTTGAGCACCAACGGCGCGATGGCGTCATCCATGAGCATCAGCTCGTAGATACCGCGGCGCCCGGAGAAGCCGATGTTCGCGCACTTGTCGCAGCCCTTGGCCTTGTAGAAGATGGGGCGCCCGTTCCACTGGTCGAGAATGTCGACCTCGGAGACCACGCGCGGGTAGTAGCGAGAGTTGGGGTTGGTCGTGCGGGCCGCGCGGGAAGCCCGCCGCTCGGCGGTGAGCCCCAGCTCCTCCAGCTCGAAGTCTTCGGCCTCGTAGGGCACGCGGCAATGCGGGCAAAGTACACGCACCAAGCGCTGCGCCAGGATGCCCACGATGCTGGAGCGGAGAAGGAAGGTCTCCACCCCCATGTCGACCATACGGGTGATGGCGCCAGCAGCGTCGTTGGTGTGGATGGTGGAGAGCACCAGGTGCCCCGTAAGCGAGGCGTTGATGGCCACCTCCGACGTCTCCTTGTCGCGAATCTCGCCGACCATGACCACGTCCGGATCCTGCCGAAGAAAGGCGCGGAGCGCGCTCGCGAAGGTAAGGCCGATCTTCGACTGTACGTGCAGCTGGTGAATGCCCGCCAGCTCGTACTCCACCGGATCTTCCGCGGTGAGAATGTTCTTGTCGGGCGTGTTGATGCGGCTGAGGCAGGCGTATAGCGTGGTGGTCTTGCCGGAGCCGGTCGGCCCGGTCACCAGGATGATGCCGTCGGGCTTGTGGATGAGCGAATCCATGAGCGCGTAGTCGCGCGGACTGAAGCCCAGATCAGGAAGGCCGAGGAGCACGGTCGACTTGTTCAAGAGACGCATGACGATGCGCTCGTAGCCGCGGCTGGTGGGAATGGTCGAGACGCGGATGTCGAAGCTCTTGCCGGCGATCTTCTTGGTGATGCGACCGTCTTGCGGCAGACGCTTCTCGGCGATGTTGAGCTCGCTCTCGATCTTGATGCGGGAGATGATGCTGCCCATGAATGCCCTCGGTGCGCGCCGCGCGACGTGCAGGTCGCCGTCGATGCGGTAGCGGACCAGGACTTCTTTTTCTTCCGGCTCGATGTGGATATCGCTGGCGCGCTCCTTCATGGCCTGGAGAAACAGCGAGTTCACCCAGCGAATGACCGGCGCGTCGTCGTCGGAGTCGAGGATGTCGCCGGCAGCCTCGTCGACCTCGCCCTCCCCTTCGCTCTCCAGCTCGCCACCACCGGCCTCGCGCTCGTAGACGCGGTTGATGGCGTCCATGATCTTGTCGTTGCCGGCCACGCTCGCTTCGACGTTCTTGTCGAAGAGGATGCGAATGTCGTCGAGCGCCGCGGTGTCGAACGGATCGCCGATGGCCACGTACACGCTCGCGTCGTCCTCCGAGAGCACCAGGATCTTGTGCTGCTTGGCGAAGCCGATGGGCACGCGCGTGGCCAGCGTGGTGGTGATGCGTTCCGGGTCCACGTCGGCCAGGCACGGGAGCCCCGCCTCGGCGGCGAACGCCTGCGCCACCGCGATCTCCTCGGCCATGTTGGCGTTCACCACCAGGTCCGAGAGCTCCACGTCGCGCTCCCGCTGGATGGCGTAGAGCGGCTCCAGACGCTCCGCCGGGAGGCCCAAGCGTTTTTGGAGAATCTCACCGAGGAAGCGCTGTTCGGCCATCGTTACTTCTCCAGACGCTCGATGTTCCGAGACGGCGGCGTGATGTTGATCTTCGGTGCGTCGGTGGGCTGACCCGGGGTAGCGGGCGGCGTGTTGCCACCGGCGGCGCCACTCGCAGGGCGCGGGCCCGACGGCATCTCCAGCGGCGTCTGCGGGGCGTGACCCTTGAGCTCCTTGGGCCGCGTGAGCTCGTCGAGCCGGCGCTTCTCGTCCACCTTCATGTACTCCTGACGAATCGTCTCCAGGAGGCCGTTGGTACGCGTGTAGTCCTTGGGCGGCGTGTAGTTGTTCTCGGCGAACACGAAGTACCGATCGAGGAGCTCCTGGCGCTCCTGCATCTTCCGCTCGAACACGTTCCGCAGGTCGGACTGGTCGCGGATGATGTACGGCGTGAGGATCAGGATGAGGTTGGTCTTCTCGTTGGAGTCCGAGGTCTCGCGGAAGAGGGCGCCGAGGATGGGAATGTCGCCCAGCACCGGGATCTTGGTCTGCGAGCGCGCGCGCCGGTTGCGCACCAGGCCGCCGATGACCACCGTCTCTTGATCCTTCACCACCAGCTTGGTGGTGGCGGTGCGCTTGTTGATGGGCACCACGCCGAGGGTTCCCTGGGCGTTGCCGGCCTCGCTGATCTCCTCGGAGATGTCGAGGCGCGCCTCGTTGGACTCGTTGAGGTGCGGGGTGATCTTGATCTTGGTGCCGACGTCGGTGAACGACGTGGCGCCACCGAGCCCGCCGCCGGCGAGACCCGCGAGCGCGCCGAGGCCACCCGCCGCGCCGGTGCCACTCGCGCCGGCGAGACCCGCGAGGCTGGAGAGGCCGGAATTCTGCTGGCGGGCGATGTTCTGCCCGATGCTGATCTCCGCCGGCTCGTTGTCGAGGGCGATGATGTGCGGCGTCGAGAGCACGTCGGAGTCGCCGGAGGTGGCGAGCGCCGAGACCACCGCGCCGAAGGCCGGAATCGA
>JABFRG010000718.1 GCA_013141295.1 Polyangiaceae bacterium | reverse complement strand
AACACGTGGACCGCGCCGCCGACGACGGCGCGGTCCACGTGTTCGTGGAGATGCCGCAGGCGGAGCTGCTGCGAACCGTGAAGCAAGTGCTCACGCTCCGGGAGAAGGCGGGCGGATACGCGGCCGCGCCGCTGGGCGTGCACCCGGTGCTGGAGCGCGAGGGACTCGGAGGCGCCTTCGCGCAGGGCCTTCGGAGCATCGTGCTCGAGCACGGCGGCGCCAGCCGCGTCACGCGCATGACGTTCTTCCGCCGGACGAATTCTCGACAGGGCCAGTGGGTGTTCGGCATCTTCGACGCGAAGAGCGGCGCCTTCGCCGAGAGCCCCATCGCCACGACCACGGCAACGACCCAGACGCTGGTGGCGGGCATCGCGCCGAGCGGCGAGGGCCTCGCCGGCCGCGTGGAGAACCCCACCTCCTCACCGGACGACATGACGCTGCTCCTCGACACGGTCAAGGCCACCGCCGCGCCGCAGGAAGACTTCGCCAAGGCGGTGCGGGCCGCCGAGCGGGTGGAGAACCCGCGCTTTCATAGCCCCGACACCATGGATTGCGTGAGCTGTCACACCTCGACCGCGGCCCTTCGGGTGAGCGCGCAGAACAGCGCCGGGGCAGACGCCTACCGCACCTCCGGCGGCAAGATCCCCGGCTACGCCGCCCCCGCGGTGCCGAGCCTCGAGAACGTCCACGCGCTGAGCTACCTGGGAAGCGAGCTGGGCATCAACCAGCGCACCGCCAACGAATCGCACTCGGTGACGGTGGCGGTGAACGCGCTCCTCGCGAAACCTTGAATGGTCAGGGCGGGCCAGGGACGTTCACGCGCGTCTGGTACACCGCCGTGCGCGCCGTGATGTAGAGGGTCTTGCGATCGGCGCCGCCGAAGGCGACGTTGGCCGGTTGCTGGGGCACGGTGAGGCTACCCACCTTGGTGCCGTCGGGGCGAAATACCTCGACCTTTACACTTGCAACATACACGTTTCCCGCGTCGTCGACGGCGATGCCGTCCGGTGAAGGAACGTCGACGAACTTGCTCTTGGCGCCCACCGAGCCGTCGGCCATCACCGGATAGGCATTGATGTAGCCGTCCTGCGCGCTCGTCACGTAGAGGATGTTGCCGCTCGGCGAGAGCGCTACGCCGTTGGGCTTCTGGATCGCGTCGTCGACCACCGTGAGCGCGCCACCCGGCGCGATGCGGAAGACATTCTGCTTCGGCTGGGTGTTGCCGTAGTAGTTGGGGTCGGTGAAGTACACGTTGCCGTCCTTGCGGACGATGATGTCGTTGGGAGAGTTGAGCTTGGCGCCACCGAAGGTTGTGGCCACCGGTGTCACCACCCCGCCCACGGTCTTGGTGATGCGTCCGGCGTTGCCCTCGCAGCTATAGAGCTCGCCGGCCGGTCCGAGGGCGTTGCCGTTGGTGCCGTTGCTGGGATCGCGGAACACCACGGGCTCGGTGGCGGGCGGCGTGATCTCGAAGATCTTGTTGGCAGGGATGTCGGAGACGAGGAGCTTGGTCCCGAACCAGAGCGGGCCTTCGGTGAACTGGAACCCGGCCCGCAGCTCGGTGGGCGCCGCCACCCCCGCGAGCGGATCGGGGAAGCCCGCGTCGGAACCCGCGTCGACCTCGCCGGAGGCCCCACCGGACGACGAGCTGCTGCTGCCGCCGCTGGACGAGCTGCTCGCGCCGCCGCTCGAGCTCGTGGACGTGCCGCTCACCGGCTCGCTGGAGCATGCGGCGACGATCCCAATGGCCGGGAGGAACGCGAGGCGGAGGTGATGCATGAAGGAATCGTAACCCGACGCGAGGGCCTCTGTCAGCGGGCGCCGTCGAAGGTGTCGCAATCCTCTTTTTGCCCGCGATCGAAACCCCGGCGGAACCAGGTGGCGCGATCGCGCGCGGACCCGTGGGTCCAGCGTTCGGGGTTCACGCGGCCGGTGGCGGCCTTCTGGATGCGATCGTCGCCCACCGCGGAGGCGGCCCCGAGCCCCTCCTCGAGATCGCCGGGATCGAGGCGCTTCTTGTCTTGCACCGAGTGGGCCCACACGCCGGCCAGGCAGTCGGCTTGCAGCTCGAGGCGCACCGAGAGCGCGTTCTTGGCGCTCGGACGCGCCGCTTGATCGCGCCGAACGCGGGCCTCGGTGCCGTCGAGCCGCTGCACGTGGTGCCCCACCTCGTGGGCGATGACGTACGCCTGCGCGAAGTCGCCGGGCGCGTGAAAGCGGCGCCGGAGCTCGTCGTAGAAGCCGAGGTCGACGTAGACGCGCTGATCCGCCGGGCAATAGAACGGCCCCATGGCCGACTCGGCGTAGCCGCAGCCACTGCGCACGTCGTTGGTGAACAGCACCAGCTTCGCGTCATCGTACGCGGCTCCCCGGCGGCGAAATTCCGCGCGCCAGAAGCGCTGTGCGTCGTTGAAGACGAACTTGGTGAGCTCCGCCGGCACGTCGTCGCCGGCTCGCGCGGGGCCCGGAGATGCGCCCCGCTGCGGGGATGCCATCGGGCCTCCATTGCCCTGCCCGAGATCGGCGAAGAAG
>JABFRG010000198.1 GCA_013141295.1 Polyangiaceae bacterium | reverse complement strand
CGACGAAGTAGCGCCGAGTCGGCCGAGCCCTATTGGGCTCGGCATCACTCACTCGACGGCCTCGGTCTCGACCGGGGCCTTCTTCTTTTTCTTCTTCTTGGGCTCTTCCGGGGGCTCCGGGGGCGCCTTCTTGCCGAAGATGAGCGAGAGGAGAATCGACAAGAAGTAGAGCGCGATGAGCGCGCCGCTCACCATCGACTGCGTGAGCACCTCGCCGCCCGGGGTGATGACGGCGCCGAGGATGAAGGAGCCCACGATGGCCCAGCGGCTGAAGCGAATGAGCTGGCGCGTGTTCACGATGCCCGCGATGGCGAGGAACGTGATGAACAGCGGCATCTCGAACATGGCGCCGAACACCAGGAGCAGCCGCGTCATGAAGTCGAGGTAGTACTCGAGCGTCGGCCGCTGGGTGAGCTGCGCGGTGGTGTCGCCGACCTTCCCGAGGAGCGAGAAGAAGTAGTCGAAGGTGAACGGGAAGAAGACGTAATAGGCGAACGCGATGCCGGTGAGAAAGAGCATCGAAGAGAGCGCCACGAAGGGGAAGATGAAGCGCTTCTCGCGGGCGTACAGGCCGGGGCTGATGAAAGCCCACAGCTGGTAGAAGATGATGGGGATGGCCACCACGATGCCGCCCACCAGCGAGAGCTGCATGTAGCCGAGGAACACGTCGGCGGGCGAGAGGGTCTGGAGCTCCGGCTTGCCCTCCATGTGCCGGGCAATCCAGGCCTTCTCGTAGGGAACGATGAGCCAGGCGAGCAGTCTCTCGCGGAAGGCCCAACAGCCTGCGACGCCGATGCCGAGGCCGATGGCGGCGCGCATGACCCGCGAACGGAGCTCCCCGAGGTGCTCCCAGATGGTCATCTTGACTTCGGCTTCCGGCGAGACCGGCGGCTCGGTGACGTCTTCGCTCATGACCCGGGCTCGTGGATGGGGGTGCGCGTCTCGGCGGATTCTGCCGGCGCGTCGCCGACCGGCTCGTCCTGGCTCGCAGGAGGCTTCTCGGAGGTGGCAGCGGCGCTCGCGGTCTCGTCGGGGGCAGCAGCCGTCTCGCTCGTCTCGCTCGTCTCGCTCGTCTCGGCTGGCGCGCTCGCGACGGGGGCGGGAAGCTCGGGGAGCGCGCCGTCGACATCGCCTGTAACATACAGAGGATCGCGCGCAAGCGGCGAGGGAGGAAGCTCGTAGTCGATGGCGGCCGCGTCGGGGATGGCGCCGTAGCCGTCGGCGCCGTCACGGGGATACTCCCGGGCGCGGAAGAGCGAAGCGTCGAGCTGCTTCATCTCCTCGTCGTACTGGGCGCGATCCTCGGGCGTTCGCTGGATGGCTTGCTGCACGCCATCCAGCTCGCCGCGGGCCAGCTTGCGGATCTCGTTGATGTCGTCGGAGAGACCCTCCATGCGGAGCGCGTCGTCGATGCCGCTCTGGGACCGGAGATCGGCCGCCATGCGACGCAGCTTGCCGGCGTACTGCCCCAAGCGGCGCAAGACCTTCGGAAGATCTTTCGGGCCGATGACGACGATCGCCACGATGACGATCATCACGATTTCCCAGAAGCCCATGCCAAACATGCGACCATCACGCTAGCACACAAAAAGCTCCCGCCGGCGCCACGAACTGAGCCCGCGAGGTCGGACGGGCCTAGCCCGGATGATTCATGGCTCCGGGGCTGCATGTCACGATGCATCGGGAAATTTCGGGCGTACGGCGGTTCTCGACCCTGCGAAGGAACAACAGTCCGTCTCGGGTCTGCGATCCGGCGTGCGCCCGCCTTTCCCGCGCCTCGTGCCATTCGCCAACCGGCCCATGAATACTCCGGGCTCGCGGGCCCGGGCCCTCACCGACGTGCGGTGCCCCCACGTGTCGAAACGGTCATGTCCCGGTGATCCCGGTTTGACCTTGGGCGACTCCGTATTAGACAAGCCGCCTGACCATGAACGAGGGGCGCTTCGCACTTCAAGCCATGACGCCCGAGGATCTCGCGGCGGCGGTACCGCCCATGACGGTGGCCGAGGCGCGGAAGATCGTGGCAGCGGTGCATCGCGAAGACCCCACCGATGGCCCGCTGGGCGGCGTGCGTCGCATCGTCCTCGCCGCCATGCGCGCGGTCGCGTCGACCCCCACGCTGGAGATCGCCCGCGAAGAGGCGAGCGCCCTCGACCCGTTCCAGAAGGTGGCGCTCCGCACCGCCGACGGGCATCTCATCGAGACCGTGCGCATTCCTCTGGAGCGGGCCGGGCGCTTCTCGGTCTGCGTGAGCTCGCAGGTGGGCTGCGCTCTCGGCTGCCGCTTCTGCGCCACCGGGCGCATGGGTCTGGTGCGCAACCTCGAGGCCTGGGAGATCGTCGAGCAGGTTCGGGTGGTGCGCCGCACCCTGCCGCCCGGGTCCCGGGTGCACGGCGTCGTGTTCCAGGGCATGGGCGAGCCCATGGCCAACCTCGACCGGGTGCTGCAGGCGATTCGCGTCATGAGCGACCCGTGCGCCCTGGCCATCGACGCGCGAAACATCACCGTCACCACCTCGGGCCTTCCGGCGGGCATTCGCCGGCTCGCGGCGGAGGCCAAGAAGGTGCGCCTCGGTCTCTCCATCTCCAGCGCTCGGCAGGCGACCCGGCGCTCGCTCATGCCCATCGCCGCCGCGCACTCGGTCGACGAGGTGTACGCGGCGTGCGTGCATCATGCAGAGATCACCGGCCTATCGCCGCTCTGGGCGGTCACGCCCCTGGCCGGCGTCAACGACACCGAGGAAGACGCGCAGGCGCTGGCGGCGCTCCTCCAGCGCTTCGTGGTCGACACCGGTCGCCGTCCGCGGCTCACGGTGGTGCCCTACAACAACATCGGCGGCGACGACCCGTACCTCCGGCAGTCGCCGGCGGAAGAGTCGCGGTTCCGCGATCGCCTGGCAGTGCTCGGCACGCCTCCGAAGAAGCGCTACAGCGGCGGCTCCGACATTCAAGCCGCGTGTGGGCAGCTTGCGGGGCGCGAGCAGTGATCCGTAACGGGCGTCGCTTCGCCTTCGCGGCGTCGCTCTTGGCCACCTTCGCGGCCGGCGCCACCGCCCACGCGTCGCCGGAAGATCTCTTCAGCTACGGAACGCGCTCGCCCGCCATGGGTGGCATCGGCGCTGCGACGGCGCAGGGCTACGAAGCCGCCTACCAGAACCCGGCGCTGCTCTCGATGGTCTCCCGACGCAAGCTCACGCTGGGCATCGCCGGCGCGGCCTTCACGCTCCACACCGACGGCGACGCGGCCCGCGGCATGGTCCAGGCGGACGCTGCCAAGGGCGTCATCATCGGCGCCGAAACGCCCATTCCCTTCGGGGGCTTTCTCCGGAACCGGGTGGGATTCGGGCTGGCCTTCTACACGCCCACCGCCCTGGTGGTGCGCGGGCGCATCCTGTACCCGGAGACGCCGCAGTATCCGCTCCTTCCGGATCGCGCCCAGTCGGTCACCCTGCGGGTCGGCCTGGGCCTCGACATCGGGTACGGCCTGCGGCTCGGTGTGGGCTTCGCGGCGCTCGCCGAGATCGCCGGCCAGGTGACGGTGGCCACCGACGCCACCGGGCGCGTGGGCGCCCGGGTCGAAGACCAGCTGGTGGCCACCTACGCGCCCACGTTCGGTGTATCCTACACAAAACGTGTCACGTCCAAGAACACCGTGGCCCTCGGCCTGGCGTTCCGCGGCAAGCTCGACGCGCGCTTCTCGGTGCTCATCGACGCCACCCGCTTCTCGTCGCTCAGCCTCCCGCGCTTCAACATCGCCGGCCTGGCGCAGTACGATCCCGCGCAGCTCACCCTGGAGGGCGCCTGGATTCGCCAGGAGCGCGTCCTCGGCATCTCCCTCACCTACAAGCGCTGGAGCCGCTACCCGGGGCAGCTCGCGCCGACCATCCTGTGCCCGCCCGACGAGCCCGACTGCGGCGCCCTCTCGCCGCCCAAGGCCGACTACTCCGACACGGTGGTGGTGCGCGTCGGCGCCGAGCAGCGTGTGCTGCGCTCGCGGGTGCTGGCGCTGCGGCTCCGGGCTGGCGCGTTCCTCGAGCCCACGCCGCTCTCGGCGGATCTTCCGTCGTCGGCGGCCTTCGATCGGGGCAGCAAGACCGTGGTGCAGGTGCCCACGCGCTACTTCGACGCCACGCGGCTGGGGCTCACCTGGGGCGTGGGCCTGACCTTCGCCAAGTTCCCCCTGGATTTCGACCTCTACGGTCAGTACCAGGCGCTGCTCCCGCGGGAGCTCACCTTCGCGGCCGGCGGTCCCAATGGCGCGACCGCCACCTCCACCGCGTCCGGGCACGTGCTGGCGTTCGGCCTCTCCACCGGGGTGAAGTTCTGATGCGCCGCCGGTCGCTCGCATGCGCTCTCGGCGTCGGCGTCGGGGCCTTCCTCGCCAGCGGCGTGGCGTCCGCCAACCCCCTCGATGCGTTCGGCTTCGGCTCCCGAGAAACGGCGCTGGGCGGCGCGGCGTCGGCCGACGTGCGCGGCACCGCCGCCAACTACTACAACCCGGCGTCCATCGTGCGCGCGCAGGGCCTCGAGCTCTCCATCGGGTACATGTCGGTGGCGCACAACCTGGCCATCAACGGCAAGAACACCCACGTCGATCCGGTGCGCGGGCTCAACTTCGGCATCGTGGCGCCGGGGCAGCTGTTTCGCATTCCCTTCGCCTTCGGGTTGGCGTTGCACCTCCCCGACGATCGCGTGTCGCGGGTGCGGGCGCTGCGACAAGAAGAGCCCCGCTGGGAGCTCTACGACAACCGCAACCAACGCTTGTATCTTGCAGCCAACCTGGCGATCGCGCCCTTCGACTGGCTGGAGATCGGCGGCGGCCTGAGCTTCATGGCGTCCACACGGGGCTCGCTGGGCATCACCGGTGAAGCCGACATCTTCAAGAGCGAGCAGTCGACCCTTCGCCATCAGGTAGACGCCGATCTGACGGCGGTGCGCTATCCGCAGTTCGGCGCGCGCGTGCATTTCGACGAGACCTTCGCGCTGGCCGTGGTCTACCGCGGGCAGTTCAAGCTGAAGCTCGACCTGGCGGCCGACGTGGAGGGCGATCTCGCGCGCCTCACCACCGCGTCGTACCAGCTCGAAACCCACAGCGTGAACAACTTCCTGCCCCAGCAATGGGTGTTCGGCGGCAGCGCGGGCTTTCTGAAGCGTGGTCGTCGCTCGTTCGTCCACGTTAACTTCGATCTCACCTGGGTCAACTGGAGCGCCTACGAAGCGCCGGTGGCGTCCCTCGACGCCAAGCTCGACATCCCGGCGCCGCCCGGCGGGTGGCCCGCCGGCATCACGCCGCCGGCGACCCCGCAGAAGACCGTCATCGTGCCGCTGCAGCTCCACGACCGCTTCGTGCCCCACCTGGGCGTCGAGCTCCGGGCGCCAGTGGGGCAGCGCCTCGAGATGGCCACGCGTCTCGGCTACGAGCTCGCCATCAGTCCCGTCGACGATCAGACCGGTTTCACCAACTACATCGATCGCGACCGCCACAGCTTCTCCGCGGGGCTCGGGGTGCGCATCAGCGGCCGCGCCCTCGCCAACGTCGTGCGCGAGGTGGGCATCGACATGCACGGGCAGGTGAGCACCCTGGTGGAGCGCACCACGCAAAAGACCGATCCGTCGGACTTCGTGGGCGACTACCGGGCCGGCGGTTCCATCTTCAACGTCGGCATGACCCTCACCGTGGGGTTCGGGCGATGAGGCGCCTGGCCTGCATCGCGCTCCTCTCCTGCGCGACCCAGGGGGGCGACGGGCAAGGCGACGTCGATCTCCCGCGCACCGGCGTCGGTCCCTTCCGGAAGCTCGAGGCCAAGGAGGTGCCGGGGGTGGCGCCCTACGTGCTCGACAACCTCAACGCGCGGTACAGGCAGCCGGCGGCCCTCGCCCTCGACGACGGCAGCGTGGCGCTCTACGTGGTCGCGGTGGACGCCGGCCAGGACGTCATCGTGCGCACCCGCGCCCAGGACCAGCGCGCGTTCTACGGCGCGGTGGGTGACTTCGGTCACAAGCCGCCGGTGGTGCTCCGGGCCGACCTTCCGTGGGAGGGCACGGCGCTCGCGAAGCCCGCCATCGTCCGCTTTCAGGGGCGCTACGCCCTCTACTATCGGGCGGAGGCGGGGCGCATCGGCCTCGCCCGGAGCGACGACGGCTTTCGCTTCACCAAGGAGCCGCAGCCGGTGCTGGCGCGCGACGCCTCGGTGGCATGGGAGACGCAGGATCTCACCGGCGTCACCGCGGCGGTGTTGGAAGATAGAGTGCACCTGTTCTACGCCAGCAATGGTGCCATCGGCGAAGCGGTCTCCGACGACGGCGTGCATTTTACACGGGTCGATGGGCACCCGGAGACACCGGCGCTGGACCCGGTGCTGCAGCCGGGCCCGGCGGGCAGCTTCGATGCCTTCGGGGTCTTCGAACCGTGCGCGTCGCCTCGGCAAACGCCGTCCGGTCGCCTCCAGGTGCGTGTGCTTTACACGGGGTACGAGAAGGACCCGGCGGCCGGCGGCAAGTCGGTCATCGCTTTCGCCGGGCGCTATGGAACCAGCGGCGCGCTCTCCCGCAACCCGCTGCCGGTGTACGCGGTGGGGCAGGGGGAGCACGCGCCCGCCCTGTGGGGCGGCGAAGCGTACGACATGCTCTACGTGGAGCAGAGCAAGGGGTACCCGGCCATCGCCGCGGCGGTGGCGCCGGTGAAGCAGCGCTTCGCGGAGCCGGACGGGTTCGCGCCGGAGCCCTGAGGGGTACCGAGCTCGGCTCGGCTCGCCTCGGCTAGCTTGGCGCGACTTGGCTTGGCTATCGATCCGGGAGGAGAAGGGTGCGTCAACGCGGGGTGCGTATCAGGACATCGCTGACACTCTGTGGAACGTGCCCGTGCCCGTGCCCGTGCCCGTGTCGGCCTCTGGTCCCTGTTTCCTCGGGCCCAACAGGCTTTCTCGGGACGCGCTTGGGAGCCGGGGTCGCATGGGGTACACTCGTCTAGCGGATGTTCATCGTCGGCTTTCTTTTGGGGATCCTCTTCGTCACGCCGCTGGTCGTGCTCTACGTCCTGTTCGTGCGCTGGTGCGACCGCTTCGAGCCGGAGCCCTGGTGGCTCATCGCTTGCGCATTCTTCTGGGGCGCCATCTTCGCCACCGTGGCCGGCGGGCTCTCCTCCGGCATCGCGCAGTCGATCTACGTATCCGTGTTCGATCTCTCGCCGCAAGACGCCGACGTGGAGGCGGTCTCCGCCACCGTCTTCGCCCCCATCTTCGAGGAAGGGGCCAAGGGGCTCGGCGTGTCGCTCATCGCCGCGCTGGCGCTCATCGGCATGAAGGAGCTCGACGGCCCGCTCGACGGCGCCATCTACGGCGGCATCGTGGGGCTCGGCTTCACGCTCACCGAAGACATCCTCTACGTCGCCAACCAGTTCGCCAAGGAAGGGCTGGGCGGCTTCGTGGTGCTCCTCTTCCTCCGCACGGTGGTGCTGGGGCTCTCGCACTGCACGTTCACCGCATGCACCGGTCTCGGGTTCGGCATCGCCGCCGAGTCGCGCAGCACCGCCGTGAAGTTCCTGGCCCCGGTGGGGGGCTTCGTATGCGCCATGGCCATGCACGCCATGCACAACGGCCTGCCCACCTACTTCGGCGAAGGGGGCCTGGTGGCCATGATCCTCATCAGCTGGGGCATCGACCTCTCGTTCTTCTTCCTCCTGGGCGCTTTGGTGGTCCGCGACCGCCGGATCCTGGTGCAGGAGCTCAGCAGCGAGGTCGGGCACCTGATTCACCCGCTCGAGCTCACGCTCGTCTCCACGTACATCACCATCAGCTTCCGCAACTGGTCGGCGCTCCTGTCGCGAGGCTTCGGGGCCTTTCGCTTGCGCCGCAAGAAGCAGCTGGCCATCGTGGAGCTGGCATTCGTGAAGAGCCGCCGCCGCCGCGGCGAGGTGGGCGCCGATCTCGACCGGAAGGAGGCCCAGCTCCGCCACGAGATCGCCTTCGCCAACCGCTCCGGCGTGTTCATCGGTACCTGAGCCCCCGCCCAAATAGCATCGAGCCCCGGTGCCGAAGCGCCGAGGCTCGAGAGCGACCGAGATGCTCAGCGCTTGAAGGTCTTGCCCTGGAACTCCACCGCCTCGTAGCTGGTGGCCGGCTCCGGAACGAGGAGCGTGCCGCCGGGGAGGTGGTCGTAGGGGAAGAAGTGCGCGTTGCTGGCTACCGGGAGGTAGGCGGCGTTCTTGCCGACGAAGCGGAGGCTGCGAAGCTCGCCCACCGGCTCACGATCGAGCTGGATGGCGGGGCCCGCGTCGAACGCGAGGTTGCCGGCGCCGTCTACCGCGGCAATGCGGTAGGAGCGGGTCTTCTGCGGCTGCGGCGCGCTGCCCGGTGCCGGCGCGATGGATGCCTGGTTGCCGTTCACCGCCACCACGCGCTGGAAGAGCGCGTTGTACTGGTAGTCGGAAATCCAGGTGGGGTCGCAGTAGCTCATCATGTCGTGCGGCTGGGAGGCGCCGGCGCCGGGGTTGATGAACGTTCCGTCGATGATGTTGAAGCCCCAGACGCCCAGGGTCGCGTTCTTGTAGGCCGCCGTGGTGGGCCAGCTGGGGTCGGTGCCCTGGGCGCCGCCGCAGGGAGCGTGGGGCCGGCCGTGGGCGTGACCGATCTCGTGGGCCATGGTCTCGGCGGAGCGAGGACCGGTGTAGCCTACACCGACGCTGGCGCGCATCACCGAGTCGCCGGGGTTCTGCACCAGGCTGGAGAGGCCGGTGACGCAGCCCTGGGAGCAGAACGAGCCGAAGCTGGTGCGGGGGGCGAACGCGCCGTAGTAGTACACGTCGGCGGGTGCGCGGTCCTGCGAGCGGAGGCGGGTGATGGCGTTGAGGATGGTGTCCCAGCCGCTGCCGTTGCCGGCGATGGCGTTCTGCCAAACGTACGGCTCGCGCACGGTGATCTCCACCTTGGAGACCGGGTAGAGCGAGAGCATGGTCTGGCGGTACACCTCGACCTGGTCCTCGGAGACGTCGGGCAGACGACCGGAGCCGTCGGCCATGTACTGCACCGGGACGAGAACCACCTTAACCACGCTCGAGGACTCGGTGGCGCCCAGCGCCTCGAAGTCGCCGGCGCGCGGGTAGCGGGCGTCGGAGGTGGCGGGGGCGCTGGCGGCGGGCGTAGCCTCGTCGGCCACCAGGCTCACCGAGTAGGAGAGATCGGTGGTGACTTCCTCGGGCTTGAGATCGAAGTCGAAGACCGTCGCCGGCTTCGCGTCGTCGGAGGGCGCCGAGATGGTCTTCGTGACCTTCTTGGCCTCGAGTTGCTTGCCGCCCGCCTTGACGGAGAGGACGCAGGTGACCGCGCGGCTCACGCCGTCGTTCGGCTGCACGTAGACGCGGATGACGCCGCGGCGACCGGCCACGATGGGGGCACCTTCGGCGGCCACGCGTTCGCCGGCCTTCACCACGTTCACCCGCACCGCCTGGAAGATGGCGATGTCTTGCACCGTCACGTCGTCGACGAGCTTGAGCTGGAGCGCAGCGTGCTCGTCGCCCGGGGTGACCGCACCGCCGCTGCTGGCCCCGCCACCGGAGGAACCGCCGCTGGCGCCGTCGACGGAGGCGCTGGAACCACCGCACGCGACGACCACACCGAGGAGAAGAGCAAGAGAGCGTTTCATGGAGACCTCCAGCATGAGATGCCTGAGGCGTATCACGGCGTGTTCAAGACGCACTCTCTTCGACGACACATGCCTGTTTCCTCTTGGGAAACGTTGTAATCACAAACGAAAGCTTCGATTCCGCTGGAATGAAAATCCGCTACGGAGTGAACTTTTCCGCCTCACCACTCTTCCACAAAGCCTCGAGCGCGAGGCCCGGCGCGCGCCCTTCGTCGGCGGCACCGGCTTCTCCTCGCAGCGGCCTCCCGTAGTTCTGCGCCTTGGCGTTGGCCACGAAGCACAGGAGCGCCACCGGCCCCGACACTTCGCCATCGACCCGAAGGTTCACGCCGCTCACGTTGCCCTGATCGTCGATGGCGACGATGAGCCGCGCGGCCCCATCGTCTCGCTTGCGCTCCGCCGCCCTTCGACGAAGACAACCTTCGAACGCGTCGGCGAGGCCTTCGACGCCGCGCCGGGCGCGCTCCTTGTCGATGCCGCGCGCCTCCGCCAGGGCCACCGTCACGTGCGGTCGCTTCACCACCCACTCGTAGTCGCTGGCGCCGCCATCGTCGCTCGCGTTCGCGACGCCGCCGTCGGGATCGTTCGCGCTCGGCGCGCCGCCCGAGGAAGCTGGCACCTCCGGCGGCAAGCTGTCCATGGGCCGCTCCGGGCAACCCATGGAGAACGCTGCCGCCGTCGCCAGCAGCAGCGCCACTGGAAGCGCCCGGGCGAAGCCGCGCATCACCCGCCGAGGACGGCCTTGGCGATGACGATTCGCTGGATCTGGCTGGTTCCCTCGTAGATCTGGAGGATCTTGGCGTCGCGCATGAGCTTCTCGACGGGGTAGTCCTTCACGTAGCCGTTCCCGCCGAAGATCTGCACCGCGTCGATGGCCGTGGCCATGGCGGAGTCGGCGCCGAAGGCCTTGGCACAGGACGAGACGATGGGCGAGCGCGCGTGCGTGTCGAGGGCCCAAGCGGCCTTGCGCACGAGCAGCTGCGTGGCCTCGATGCGAATGGCCATCTCGGCGAGCATGAACTGGATCGCCTGGTGCTGGGCGATGGGCTGACCGAAGGTCTTGCGCTCCTTGGCGTAGGCGACGCACTCGTCGAGGCAGCGGCGCATGAGGCCCACCGCGCCGGCGCCGATGGCGGGGCGCGTCTGGTTGAATGTCTCCATGGCGAGCTTGAAGCCCTGGCCCGGAGCGGCGAGGAGGTTCTTCTTCGGGACCTTCACGTCTTGCAGCGTGAGCCCGCAGGTGTCGCTTGCGCGCTGGCCGAGCTTGTCCTCGTGCTTGCCCACTTCGAAGCCGGGCGTGTCGCGGTCGATGATGAACGCGCCGATGCCCTTGTGGCGGAGCGCCGGATCTTCGGTGGCGAACACCACGAACCAGCGGGCGTGCGAGGCGTTGGTGATCCAGGCCTTGGCGCCGTTGAGCACGTAGTCGTCGCCGTGCTTCTGGAAGCGGCACTGCATCCCGGCGACGTCGCTGCCGGCGTTGGGCTCGCTGGTGGCGTAGCTGGCGCGAATGGGCTCGGCGGTGAGCATGCCGAGGTATTCCTTCTTCTGCGCGTCGTTGCCGCCGAGGATGATGGGCGTGGCGGCCAGGGTGTTGGCGGTGATGCTGGTCTGGATGCCGGTGCAGCCGTACCCCAGCTCCTCGACGATCATCGTGTCTTCGAGCTCGCCGATGCCGGCGCCGCCGTACTCCGGCGGGACCAGCACGTTCACCAGGCCTGCTTCCCAGGCGGCTTCGAAGACGCCTTTGGGAAACTCGCCGAGGCGATCGGCCTCGGCGGCGACGGGGATGATGCGCTCCTTGGCGAAGCGCCGCGCCATCTCGATGAGTGCCTTGTGTTCTTCGGAAAGGGAAAAGTCGATCATGGGTGTCTCCGTCACTCCCGTGCGCGTCGTCGTTTCTGTTCCAGGTCAGCGCGGGCAGCGCGCCCGCCCAGCATGTAGCCGAGGTAGAGGCCGATGAGGAGCACCACCGGGATGAAAATCACGTGCTCGACGGTGGGGAGACCCATGGGTCACTCCTTGGCGGCGCCTTCGGCGGCCTTGGCCCGGATGGCGCGATCGATGGATCGGTCGAGCTCGTCGAGGCGCGAATGCAGCGAGGCCTGCTTCTTCCAGATGAGCGCGATCCACACGAAGAGGATGACCCAGATGACGATGTACGCGCTCACCAGGAGCGTCTCGCCGCGGTACACCTCGCCGCCGCTGACGCCGTTGAAGCCAGCGGGCACCGCCGCCGTCGTGGCAGCCGAGGGCGCAGCGCTGGGGGCGGCCGAGGGCGCCGGGGCAGTAGCCGGATCCTGGAACATCACGAAACCTCCGTGCGGTCGTCGAGCTCGTGGTCGATGGCGTCTTCTTCGAGGCGGCGGAGCCGTGCCCGCTGCATCTCCAGGCGCACCCGCGCCCAGAGCAAGAGCACCGTGAAAAGGGTGAAGGCGGTGAAGCCCAGGATCATCGAGAGGACCATGTCGGCCCCGTGCAGGCCGCCGCCGCCTTCGCGCATGACGGTGGGGTGCTGGCCGCCCCATTTCTTGACGCTGTAGTGGATGATCGGCAGGTTGAACGCGCCGAGCACGCCCAGCGCCGCCGCGAAACGTCGCTCGCCCGCGCCCTCGCCGGCGAAGCCCCGGATGAGCGTGTAGGATACATAGATGAGCACCGACAGCAGCGTGGTCGTGAGCTGCGGATCCCAGGCCCAGAGGTGCCCCCAGGACTTGGCGCCCCACAGCGCCCCGGTCGCCAGGGTGATGGCGCCGAAGACCACCGCCAGCTCGCCGCCGGCCCGGGCCACCGCGTCCCACACGTCTTTCGGCCGCACCAGGTAGCCCACCGAGCCCACTAGGCACGCGGTGGCGCCGAGATACATGCAGTATGCACCGGGCGCGTGGAAGTACACGATCTTGTACACGACCCCCATCACCCGTTCGTCCGGGGTTCGGAAGAAGATCTGCGCGATGGTCACGACGTACAGCAGCGCCGTGATACCGAGCAGGCCGTAGAAGCCGCGACCTCGCATGGGGAAAAACGCTAGCACAAGGGCTTGGCG
>JABFRG010000712.1 GCA_013141295.1 Polyangiaceae bacterium | reverse complement strand
CCACCGAAGAAGAGCGCGCGAAGACGCCGCGCCACCGCCGGCCGATGCGCGGTGAGCGCGTCTGCCGGCAAGTCCGTCACCAGGAGCCGCATGCCGCAGCACACGTCGTTGCCGATGGCCTTCGGCACCACGAAGCCCCGCGCATCCACCACCGTTCCCACGGGAATGCCCGACCCCCGATGAAAGTCGGGGGTGAGGACGATGCGCGCAATCTCGCCCCGGACGTCGCCGAAGAAGCGATGCCGATTCAGATCGACCAGGCTCTCGGAGAGCGAAGCGAACGAGAGGAGCTGCTCGACCGCAGCTTTTTCGATGGGAACGTCGGTTCCCGCAAAGAGAGAGATGGGAATCCCGTACGGGTTCCCGATGCGAACGTGCGCAGCGTCGATACGCTCGACGGTGCGCGAAATATCCAAATAGCCCATGGCTGCCAATCCAGCGTCGGCGCTCCGAGATGACTCAGGAGCCCGCACGCGACGAAACATCGGCGCGCTGCACGTGAATTGCAGCGCACATTTCGAGTTTCAGAGGCTCTCGCCTCCGCAGCAGCGAAAGGAAGGTAGCGCGCCGCGACCGATTGTCAAACCTCAGCAGTCCTCGTCGTCGGCGACGTAGGGCGAAGCGGCACCCTTCACGGAGCGCGCGGCCGGTGCTCGCGCAGCGGCCTTGCACGCAGCCTCGGTGAGGAACAGCGTGCGGTCGCCCACGTCGATGGCATCGTCGTTGGCGCGCTCCAGAAGGCCGGTGACCTTGCAGGCATCGACTTGAGCCCTCTGCTGTCCACCGCCGACCACGTCGCCTGGGCGACCGCCGCGCACGACGCTCATCGTCGCGAAGTAGTCGAAGAACCCGAAGGCCTTGCAGGCAGGATCGTAGGCGTAGCTGCGGCGCAAGCGCACGTCCTCTTTCCCCTGCTTCCGGGTAAACCGTCGGACAAGGCTGCCGTGAAACGCGTCGGTGCTTCCGTGCTCGAAGGTCCAGGTCGCGCACTGCCGCGCCTTGCCGGTGATGACGAAGAGGTTGCCATTCTCCTTCATGGCGCGCATCAGTGCGGCTTCGTCGAGCCGAGCGAGCCGAGGCTCGGTCTGGTCCGGCGCGAAGGCCCGGTCGACGGTACGTTGGACGCAGCTGTCACCAACGGACAGGGACGGTGCCCCCGCACGGGCGGTCTCGCACACCTCGAGCGAGGGATACGGGCGCAGCGTCGGGTCCACGACCGTACAGGTCTCCGCGATTTCCCCCGGACGACCCCGCTCACCGGGAAGGTACGCCGCAGTCACACGCCGCAGCTGGACGGACCGAAGCAGCTCCGCGTCATCTTTCTTTTCCAGGCTCAGGGTGAGGGTCGCCGGGCGACACGCACTGCCGGTAGCGAGTGTGACCTTCGACGTCACGTCGGTGGCGGGCGAGCGCAGCAGCTCGACGCACTTGTTCTCACCATTCGCGGAGACGAGGAGCACGACGCTGGTCGGAGACGACCGATCGATCGCGGTCGCCGACGTGGCAGTCGGCGGAGGGATCGGCAGCGGCTCCCGGGGCCGCGGCGCATCGACCGCGCCACCCGCGCACGCGGCGAGCAACCCGAAAGGAATCACCATGGCGAGCCGCGCAACCTTCATCCCGCCGGCAGACAGCACTTCGCCCTCGATGTTCCGACGAACACCGGCACCCAGGCCGGCGCGCCGCGTGTGCTATGAACGCCGCATGGCGAACGTCGGCTCGAAAGAAAAAGCGCGCAACGTGCTGGGCGGACCGCTGGCAACGTGCAGCCTCAAGCCCAAGACCGGGTACTTCCGCGACGGTTGCTGCAACACCGACGCGACCGACCGCGGCTCGCACACCGTGTGCACCCGGGTCACTGCCGAGTTCCTCGCCTTCTCCAAGGCCAAAGGAAACGACCTGACCACGCCGGCACCGGCCCACGGCTTTCCCGGGCTGAAGCCCGGCGACTCCTGGTGCCTCTGTGCGGCCCGCTGGAAGGAAGCCTACGACGCCGGCGTCGCGCCCATGGTGGTGCTAGCGGCGACCCACGAGAAGGCCCTCGAGATCGTCCCCTTCGAGGCCCTGAAGCGCTTCGGCATCGACCTCAACTAGGGCCGGAGAGGGAGATCGGGCACGGGCACGGGCACGGGCACGGGCACGTGCGAGAGGGGTCGAGGCTGTCGGTCGCGCAGATCTGGCCGCGCAGATCTGGCCGCGCAGTCGCGGTCGGAAATTCGGCGCAAATGCACGCACTGTCCATGGTCTCGAATCTGTGTTCCATCGGTCGCCACGACGGTTCGACGTCAACTCGATGGGGCCGTGGGCGAAGGGCGAAGGGCGAGGGCGAAGGGCGAAGGGCGAAGGGCGAAGGGGTGCTCGCGCCTGCGCGACGAACCGGCCGGCCGCCGAAGGATTCTCGCCTCCACGTGCCCGTGCCGTCCCGGTAGGGACGGCCCTTTCGGGCCGCCCCCCGGACAGAACCCGGCGAGCGGATTTCCCGCACCGGGCTCCCACCTTGGGTCAACGGATAGCGAACCTCTGAGTGGGCCAGGGATGGT
>JABFRG010000952.1 GCA_013141295.1 Polyangiaceae bacterium | reverse complement strand
GGCCATACCCCGTCGTAACGCCGTTTGCCGCACGAGCCAAGCCGGCCGCTCGCGCTACGCGCGGATTGGCACAGCGGCGGACTTTCGATCGTGGACCGCGCGCACCTCGGTGGGCCGCGGCAGACCGGCCTGGCGAAAGGCCCGTGCCATGGTGGTGGTGCTGGCGAAGCCCACCGCCCGCGCCACCTCGTGCATCCGGAGCGGCGCGTGTCCGAGGAACATGGTCGCGGCCACGAGACGCCAGAAGTGGATGGTGTCGCGCCAGCCGCGCACCACGATGCCGAAGCGGGCCTGCACCTCCACCATGTCCCGCAGGAGCTGGCGCTCGGTCACCTGCGTCAGGTCGACGAGGTCGATGAGATGGGGATCGCGCTCCAGGCAAGAGAGCGCGTGGGAGAACGCGCTGGCGACCCGGCGCACGGCGCGGTCCGCGGGCATTCCCAGCTCCAGCTCGGGCCCTTGGCCCCCGTCCAGGAGACCGCCGTCGACGAGCCGGGCCCAGGTCCGATGAATCCCCTCGCAGAGCGCCGGCGCCGGCACTTCGCCGTCCTCCTGGAGACCGCCCTCGACGAGCGCCAGGTCATCGCCGAGGTCCGGATCGTCGAGCAGAAGCGGCGCCGCGCTCGGTCGACGCACGCGCGCGCTCGGTACCCGCACCACCACCAGATCGACCGGGCCCGGTCCGGCCCGGAGGCGCGTCTCCACCGGCTCGCTGGGCAGGAGCACCCGGTCGGAGACCAGGAGGGCGCTGCCCGCGGCGAGCGGCACTTCGTTCACCAGGATGGTGCCCGCGCGAACGCCTACCAGCATGTGCCAGCGCGGCGCCCCTTCGGGACGACGCGGAAGCGCGTGGTTGTCGAAGGTCATGTTGCGGAACGTGAGGCCGAAGGCGCCCACGTCGGCGGCGAGCGCCGCGCGAAAGTGCGTGGCCACCGCAGGGCCCGCCGAGACACCGAATGCGAAACGCAGCACGTGCAGCTCCTTCGCGAGGGCCGAACGATGCCCTCGCCGCTACCTCCGTTTGGGGCGCGCGGGAGATTCCGTCACGTCGTGCCGCAACCAATTTCGGACACGCCTACTTCTTCTTCTCGAGCGCTGCGAGCTTGGTCTTGGCCTCGGCGGCGATCACGGCGTCGGCATCCTGGGCGAGCTTCGCGAGCTCTGCCTTGGCGCGCACCGGATCGCAGTGCTCCAAGCTGGAGAACGCCGCGAGGCGGGTGTTCGAGTCGGCGACCTGCTTGCTCGCGAGTCGCGCCGCGATGTCGAACGCCGTCTTGCGCGTCGCGGCGGAGGGCGAAGGCAGCTCCTTCACACCTCGCGCCTTGGGATCGTCGCAGAGCGCATCGAGCGACACCGCGTAGCCGACGCCGACATCGTTGGTGATGCCCGCCGGCTTCTGCGTCTGCTTGTCGAGGAACCCCAGCACCTTGGCCTGGAGCCCGGGACATCGCGCGAGCGACGACGCCGACCACTCCACGTCGTCACCGTGCGGACCATCGAGCGCATCGGCGATGAGCTTGCACGCCGGCGAAGGACTGAAATTCGCCGTGTTCGAGAGCCCCATGGCCGCCGCCTTGCGCACGTCTCGATCGGCGTCGCCCAGGAGCCCCCCCACGATCTCGTACCCGAAGGGCGTGTCCTTGTGGAACAGGAAGCGGTAGCCGATGGACCGGCGCACCTTGGGGTTCTTGCTGGCAGCCAGCGCCTTCACCCGATCCGAAAGGCCCAGCCGCTGGGCGTCGACCTCGCCGGCCCAGGCCGCGAGGTTGTCGCGAACCTCGGTGTTGGTCTCCTGCTCGAGCTGGGTGAGGAGCGCCTCGGCGTTCTCCTTCTGCCCGAAGAGCCGCGACGCGTTGTCGAGGGTGCGCGAGGCCGCCAGCACCCGGTAGCGCTCGTTCGGGTGGCTCAGCATGGTGAGGACCACCGCGTCGCCCTTCTCGCCCTTGAGCGCGTCGGATGTGCTGCGGCGGAACTCGTCCGCCGCCGGGCAGCTCTGAAAGCTCCCGCCCTCGAACTTGCACCCGAGGGCTGCCGCGGCGAGGGCCGTGACCGCCGGATCGAGGGTGGGCTGCGGGGCCGACGCGGAAGCGCTGGGCGCGATGCTGGCGGTCGCCGAGGCCTGGGCGCCGCTTCCCTGGGGCTTGCCTTCGCAGGCGGCGAGCACGAGCGAGCACGAGAGGGCGACCGAGGAGAGAGTGCGCATGCACCGCTCCTATGCCACTGCCCTCGCCCGGTCAACGAGCCCGAGCGCTACTCGGAGACGACCTGCGCCTGGGGCACCAGGATCATGCCCCGCTGGGCCGGCACCGACACGCGCAGGCTGCCATCGGCGCCGGTGGTGAAGGTGGGTCGCTTGGGGTCGAGGACGTCCACCATCACGGTGCCGGGCATCGCGGTCTTCATGGTGGCGCCGTCCTTGGCGGTGACGCTCTCCTTGAGACCGTTGGTGTTCAAAACGACCAGCGCGTAGGCGCCCGCACCTGCGTCGCCGCCGGCGCGCTCGTAGGCCAGAATGCCCGCGTCCTCTTCGGTGGCCACGTCGGGCGACGACCAGATGACCTTGGTGTCGCCGCGGCGGAGCGCCGGGTACGCCTTGCGAAGGCGCATGAGCTTCGAGACGTGGCGGAACGTATCGCCGCTGGTGGCAAAACCGGTGTTCCAGAGCACCTCGCGGTTCGCCGGATCATTGCCGCCCGCGAAGTCCTGCTCGGTGCCGTAGTAGATGCAGGGAATGCCCTCCTCGGTGGAGAGCAGCGTGAGGGCGTTGCGGAGCGCGTCCACGTCGCCCTTGGCGTCGAAGAGAAACCGCGCCACGTCATGGTTGTCCATGAAGTTGATGGGCATCTTCCGGGGCGCGATGCCCACGCCGTCGGGCATCGGCTCGGCGCCCCAGTTCTTGTAGCGCGTGGTCCACAGGCGCTCGATCTGGTCGGTGCCGCGCTGCTTCTTGGCGTCCTTCGCGTTGTGGAACACGTCGCGGAACACCTGGTAGTGCTGCGAGAAGTAGAAGACGCTGTCGAGCTCGTTGTTCTTGGTGAAGCTCCCCAGGAGCTCGTCGTTGCCGTCGAAGGCCTCGCCGAACATGAGGAACTTGTTCTTCCCCTGGGCCGCCAGCCGCTGCCGCACCGCCGGCGCGAAGGTCTGCCAGAACTCGTGCTCCACGTGCTTCACGGTGTCGATGCGGAAGCCGTCGAGGTCCACCTGCTCGGCCCAGCGCGTGTAGGCGTCGACCATGGTCGCGCGCACTTCCGGGAGCTCGGTCGCCACGTCCTTCAGGCCGCCGGGAAAGTCCCCGAGCATGGTCTGCGCCGGGACGTCGTAGTTCAGAATGCGCCCGAAGCCGTGGTACGCGCGGGCGGTGCCGAGGATACCCGGCTGCGGCGGCACGCGGTTGATGCTCGGGTCCTGGATGAACACCACCGGCGCGCGACCGGCGAGCCCCAGCGAGGTCGACGCCTGGACGCCGGTGGGGTCCCAGTCGGGATCGAACTCCGACACCCGGGTGACCGGCGAGGTGCCGCCGGTGCCGCCGATGTAGATGTCGGCCTTCCCGTTGAGGTTCATGTCGTAGAAGAAGACCTGCCCCATGTGGTTGGTGACGATGTCGAGCACCACCTTGAGGCCGACCTGGTGCGCCGCCCGAACGAACGAGCGCAGCTGCGCCATATCGCCGAAGTGCGGGTTGGTCTGGGTGAGATCCTGCGCCCAGTAGCCGTGGTAGGCGTCGACGTCGGCGTCGGTCTCGACGTTCTTGATGACCGGCGAGATCCACAGCGTGGTGACGCCCAGCTCCTTGATGTAGTCGAGGTGGTCCTGGAGGCCCTTCCAGTCGCCGCCCTGATAGCGCGCGAGCGCACCGGGCCGCACCAGGTAGTCGTTGTTCACGTCGCCGTCGGCGAAGCGATCCACGAGCACCTGGTAGATGACCTCGTCACGCCAGTCGTCGACCCAGGTCTTCATCGGCTGCGGCTTGCCGTCTTCGGGCAAGTCCACGCACGCCGACGGCGCCAGCGTCATCATCACGAGGAGCGGAAAGAGCTTGCGCAGTTTCATGGGTACGAGCTCGAGTTGAACCACCATTCGGCGGACAGGCCGAGGAAGTGCTCGACCTTGCGTTGGGAAAAGACGTCTTCCGGAGCGTAGAGCGATCGCGCGCCACCGTCGCGGGCGGTGATGACGTAGAGCATGCGGAGCTGCGGACGCTTGAAGGAGCCGCGACCGCTGGGCGAGAAGAAGGGCATGATGCCGAAGCGGGTGAGGCCCCCCTGCTTCACGCCCTCGCCGTTGGCATCGGAGAGCGCATAGCGGCGCATCTGGTAGCTCCCCTCCACCGCCACACCGAAGTGCTCGCCGATGAAGAAGTTGGGGCGCAGCACCAGCGAGCCCTCGTCGAACTTGTCCTTGGAGAGCGGGGCATCACTGCCGTCGCGGAAGAAGCGCAGGTAGCCGCCCCACTGCACGCCGAGGATGCCGGTCTCGTAGTTGCCCGCGAGCGCCACCAGGGTCTCGCTGGCGCCGCTCACCGTGCGGTCGTTGGCGAAGGTCTGGGGGACCGCCAGAGGATCGTAGACCGCGATGCCGCGGGCGTGCCGGAAGAACAGGTGCGCGAAGCTGTCGCGCTCGCCGGTCCAGTAGCCAATCTGCGCGCCCACAAGCCAGCCCGAGTCCTCCGGAAGCGCGCGGTCCTTGCCGGTGAGCGGATCCTTCTGGGTACCCGCTGCCAGCTGATGCGCCTCGCCGTACACGATGAACTTGAGGCCCATCTTGTCGTTGTTCTGGAAGACCTGACGGTCCGGGGCGTTGCGGAGAAAATGCGTGAGCTTCAGGGTCTCGATGATGCGCGGGCGATCGACCTTGAGCACGTCGACCACGCCGAAGCCGCTGGGCGCCACCGCCTGGATGACCTGCGTCTGGTAGGCGTTGTCGAGGCGCTGCATTCCCATGTGGAATGCAACCATCGTATCCTTCGGGAGCTTGAGCCCGGCGCCGCCGCCCACCGTGTTCTGGTTATCGAGGGGCCACCAGTTGAGCAGGTAGATGTCGTCGCCGCGGTACATGCGCGAGCCGACCCACAGGGTGGCCGGGCCGTAGGTGCCCTGCACGTACAGGTTGCGCATGGCAATCTGCTGCGTCGCGTTCCCGGTGAAGTGGAAGAACTGCGGGAAGAACGCCAGCGTGGTGACCACGCGGGTGCGGATGTCCTTCTTCCAGGTGTCCTCGCGCCGGAGCTCGATCTCGGCGTAGCTGTCCTCGTCGATGCGCGTGCCGTAGGCGACGATGTTGGCGGTGCGACCGGTGCCGCCCCGGAGATCGCTGGCGATGCGCACGCGGCCGTAGGCGCCGAACTCGAAGCGACCGGAAGGCAGCTCGTCCTTCTTGGCGTCGTCTTTCTTGGCGTCGTCGGGCTTGGCTTCCTCGACCTTGCTCGGCGCCGGCGTCTTGGTGTCGAGGGCGGTGGCGGGGGCTGCGGCATCGGCGGCGATGGGTGCGCCCGCGTCCGCTTCCTGCGCGAAGGCAGGGGTGGCGGTCGCGATCGCGGCGAGCAGCACGGATACACTGACGGTGAGGGTTCGTCTCATGATGCGCTTTCAGCGACGCGGTCGCACGCCGCCATTTGTCACGATTCGTAGCCGCGCGCCAAGACGTTCGCGACGTCGCCGCGCACTTTCCCGATCGCGTGTCGATCGCGGGGACCCGGCAAATCCCGGCGTCGCGCGAAGGGGTGTCCCAAAATGCTTCGCGCCGACTCGGAACGCTACAGTTGCGGCGAAGGCCTCTTCACTTGGCGATGAAGATGCGCGTCTGGCGCGCGGGAACGGTGGCCGAAGGCCCCTGCACCGGCGTGTTGGTGACGAGCTCGGTGAGCGACCCCGAGGGCAGCCCGCCGATGCTCTTGTCGGCGTCGCTGCGGTTCACCGCCACGTACAGCGTCTCGCCCACGGTGGCCCGCGCGTAGACCCACACATCGGCGTCGGCCCGGAGCGTGGTGCGCACGCCGCGGCGGAGCGCCGGGTGCCCGGCGCGGATGGCCAGGAGCCGAGAGATGCGGTCCTTGAGCCAGCTCTGGTTGGCGTTGAGGCCGCTCCACTGCATCGGGCGCCGGTTGTCGGGATCGCCGCCACCGGGGAGGCCGATCTCGTCGCCGTAGTACACCAGGGGCGCGCCGCGATTGGTGAAGAGTACACTGAACCCGTTGGCCATGCGCTCGAAGGCCTCGCGCTCGGCGGGGGCGCCCGGCTGGTTCTGCCACGCCCGGTCTTTGCCGTCGCTCGCCTGGTTGTCGCCCCACAGGCGGTTGTTCTGCGCCAGGTGGATGACACGCGGCAAATCGTGGTTGCCGATGAACGTGCTCATGATGGCGGTGCCGCCGTAGAAATAGTCGTTCGAGTCCATGAACGAGGCGAGCTCGTTCATGGGGCGGATGCGCATGAGCGTGGTCTCCACCAGGGTCTTGCGCAGCGGGAAGTCGAACTGTCCGTCGAGCTTGGTGGCCGGGTCCACGTAGTTCTTGATGGCCCCGCGATCGCCGAAGTCGTAGGTCTCGCCCACCAGGTAGAAGCGCTGGGGCGGCGTCTGGGTGGCGGTGATCTGCGTCTTCAAGCCGGCCCGCAGATCGGTGAGCCAGCTCATGTCGACGTGCTTGATGGCGTCGAGGCGGAAGCCGTCGATGCCGGTCTGCTTGGCCCACTCGATGGCGTTCTGCACCGAGTAGTCGCGCGCCTGCTGGTTGGTGTAGTTCCAGTGCGGGAGGTAGTCGGTGAACCAGCAGCGCTCGCGGTCCGGCAGGACGTCCCAGGAGCAGCCCTCGCCGCACACGCAGTTGCCGCCCTTGCCGTTGTCGTTGGGCCAGAACCAGCCGCGGTTGTTCTGGTACATCTGCGCGCTCTGGTGGGTGTGCACCATGGCGTAGTCGAAGAGCACCTTCAGGCCCTTGGCGTGGGCCGCGGTCACCAGGTTCTTGAGATCGGTGAGGGTGCCAAAGCACGGCTCGGCCGTCAGCGCGGCCGGGTTCGCGCTGTCGGCGCGCGGCCAATACCCGTGATATCCCGAATAGTTATGCGAGTCGCCGCCGGTCCCGCGACCGAACTGGTTGGTGTTCTGGAGCGGCACCGTGAGCCACAGCGTGTTGACGCCCAGGCTGGTGAAGTAGCCGTCGTTGATCTTCTGGGTGACGCCGAGCCAGTCGCCGCCCTGGTAGTTGGCGGCCGGCGGCAACGGCCCGCTGCCGTCGGAGACGGAGCAATTCGAGACACCTCCGTCGAGGAAGCGATCGACGAACGCAAAATAGATCACCGCATCGCGCCAGTCGAAGACGCCGGGCGGGGGTGCCCCGGGCTCCTCGCACTTGGAGGGCTCGCAGGTGGTGCCGGCAAACAAGTTGTTGGTGTCGTTCCCGTTCACCTTGGTGGGCTGCGCCGGATCGTGCTTCCACTCGGTGTTGTTGAGGAAGAACTTGTACTCGACGGCCTTGCCATAAGGCACCGACACGGTGGCGTGCCAGGCGCCGCCCGCGCGGGACATGAGCTTTCCGGCTTGCCAGGTGTCGGGGCCGCCGAAGTCGCCGCGAAGCTCCACCGACGTCTCGCCGCCGTCCGGATACGTGAATTCGTGGCTGCAGGTCTTGAAATCGTCGGGGCAAACGAAGGGGGTTTGGCCGCCGGACCCGTAGCCGTCGCCGCCGCCATTGCCGGGGTTGAAGGTCGCCACATCCGGCGGCTCGCCGTAGTCCTTGTTCTTCACCTCCGAGCTCCCGCAAGCGGCGGAGCCGAGCGCGGCGGTACAGATGGATGCGAGGGAGGCGGCGAGGAGGGTTCGGTTCATGGGTTCTCGAGACAGGCGTCGCCCTGCGGAAGGTAGACGTGGAGGGAGAATGACGTGGCCCGGAGCTTTGTCAACTCGGGCCGTACTGCAAGCGACGAGCCATCGACCACGTCCACGTAGGTTCCCGCGGCCACCCCGGGAAGCGCCACCTCCAGATCGGCGAACGCGGCGTCGCGGGTGGCCACCACGATGGCGCCCACCCCGCCCTCCTGGACCCGACCGAACACCAGGTGCTCCCGATCGCTGTACAGCGGCAGGTAGCTGCCTCGGCGAAGGAGCGGCGAGCAGCGCCGGGCTCGTCCGAGCCGCGCCACCACGTCGCGAACGCCGCGGGCCACCGGCGAAAGGGCGCTCTCCGCCGGCATCACGCGCCGGGAGTCGGGATCGCCGGCGCCGGGCAGCGCGATCTCGTCGCCGTAGTAGAGGAACGGCGCGCCGGGCAGCGTGAGCGTGAGGCCGAGGGCCATCGTCTGCTTGGCGTACACGACGGGATCACCCGGCGTCGGCGCCAGGGTCCAGCCGTCGCCGCCGGCGTCGCCCGCGCTCACCGACGCGAAGCGCGGAACGTCGTGGTTGCCGATCATCAGGCCCATCACCGCGCCGGAGCCGGCCCAGGCGGTCTCGCCCTGGGCCACCGACGCTTCGATGTCGCTCATGCCGGCGGTGCCTTCGGCCAGCGCGTAGCGCAGCGCCCACATCATCGGGAAGTTGAACTGCGTGTCGAGGCCGAACGGACCGATGTGATATTTCAGGAGCTCGTAGCCGCCGGGGCCGGTGAAGTTCTCGCCCACCAGCCACACCTTGTTGCCGGCGTGCTGGAAGCGCGCGCGGTGCGCGGCCGCGATGCGCCGGGTGGCGGCCCGCGGGGTCATGGGCACGGCGTCGATGCGAATGCCGTCGGCGTTGAAGCGCTCCACCCAGTACGCGATGTCGTCGGTCTCTTGCCGCGCCACGTCGGGGTTGGTCCAGTTCAGATCGGGCAGGTAGGGCGCGAACCAGCAGCTCGTGATGTTCGGAGCCCAGGGGCAGTCGGCAGCGCCGCAGGTGCAGGCGCCGGGCTTGCCGTTGACCCAGCCATCCTTCCCCGCGTAGGGGCTCTCGGCGTGCACGTGGTTCGGCACCACGTCGAAGATGACGCGCACGCCGCGGGCGTGGGCCTCGGCGATGAGCGCGTCGAGGTCGGCCTCGGTGCCGAGCCGCGGATCGAGCTCCCGCGGACCCACCGGCCAGTAGCCGTGGTAGCCGCTGTACATGTGGTTGCCGCCGGGGAACTCACCTTCCGGGTTGCGATACACCGGCGAGAGCCAGAGCACGTTGATGCCCATGCGATCGAGATCACCGGCGCGCAGCACCCGCAGGAGCCCCTTGAGGGTGCCTCCCGCGCGACCGCCGGCGGAGGCGGGCGGCGCGAGCGGTCCCGCGTCGCCGGCGAACCGGTCGAGCATCACCTGGTACACGAAGGCGTCGCGGGGATCGAACGGCTCCTTGGCGTGGGGATCGTTCCACAGCGTGGCAAACGGCGCACCGGCGCTGCGTCCGGCCGCGTCCTTGGCGCGCAAGACGAGCCGCGTCTTGCCCACCGCGACCCCGTCGAGGGTGGCGGTGACGGTGGCCCCGGAGACGGCGATTTGCGCCGACACCGCGGCGCCGTCTGCCCCTACCAGCGACACCGAAGCCGGGTCCAGAGCCTCGCCGCTGCGGGACGGCGTGAAGGTCGCTTGCACGGTCCCCTGCCCTGCCTCGACCTTGGTGCCCGTCACCTCCACGCGAGGAAGCCGGCAGTCGGCGGTCTCCACGAACGTGACCTCGTGTCCGTCCTGGAATGCCGAGGTGCCCACCAGCGGATCGAGCAGCCAGGTGCCGTCCTCGATGATGGCGTAGCGCTGCTCGCCGGGCGTGAGCGGCACCTCGGCCACCCGATAGCCGTCGGCACGACCCGGGTCCATGACGAGGCCAGGCCGCGCCCACTTGTTGAAGTCGCCGACGATCTCCACCCGCGCCTTGGCGCTCCCGGCCTTGTGCCACACCACGCGCGGGCACACGTCGTCCGGTGCGTCGTCCTTGGCGCAGGCGCCGGCAGCGAGCGCCGAGAGCGCCGCCAGGGCTGCGAGGGCGGCGCCGGCGAGGCACTTCCGTCGCTCCGGAGGCGCGAACCTCACGGGATGGTCTCCGCGGCGGTGGGAGGAACCTTGTATTCTGCACGTTCCGCCAGAACCATGTCTTCCACCGCCACCGCCATGGCCGCGTCGACGTCGGCCGCGTCGCCGCTCTCCAGCGCCGAGAGAATGGCGTCGAAGGCGCGGAGCGCCTCGTACGACTCCCGGTGGTAGTACGTGTGGGCGCCGGCCCGGTGCACGCCCAGCATCGCCCGCAACGTCGGGTCCCAGCCCAGGCTCACCGGCCCCCGCACCTCGGGTCGGGCGAGGAGGTGATAGGCCGCGAGCCGCGCCAGCGATGGGTCGCGGGTGAAGGCCCCGAGCGCTGCCGGGAGGAGCGACGCCAGGGCCGGATTCGACCCCAACGCCCGCGCCAGGAGCCAGGCCGCGAGGTAACCGTCGGCCAGCGAAAACGCTTCGGTCCCGAGCACCGGTGAGAGCGCGCGGCCGCTGATCTCGCGCATCCCGGAGAGACCGGCGCGAACGGCCCGCGCCCGAAGCAGCTCCTTGTCCGACGGGACCACCGCGCCGAACGGAGCGAGCGGCGCCATCCACCCCTGCAGCGCGACCTGGGCGCCATCGGCCGGTGCGGGCGCCACCGCCGGAGCCTCGAGGATCTTCGTGGTCGCCACGTCGGTCCCCTTCGCGCCGGGTGCGGGCACCACCTTTGCTGGTTCGCCCAGCAACATGGCCACCGGCCCCGGGGAGAGAACCTGCGAAAGCGCGCTGCGCAACGGGGCCACCGTGAGCTCCGCGCGAACCGCCGCGAGCGAGGGCACCGCATCCAGACCCACCACGGCTGCGACCTCGTGCCACGGCACCGTGCCCTCGGCGTCGGTGAGCGCTTCGATGCGCGTGAAGGCGAAGGCCTCGTAGCTTCCCAGCTGGAGCGTGAGGCCGTCGCGCAGGGTTCGCAGGATCTCCCGACCGCGCTCGTCGCGGAGCAGATACCAACCGTCGCCGGCGCCCAGCGCATCCGCGAGCGACTCGGTGCGCACACCCGACCCATCGCGAAACGGCGCCGACGTGCGGAGCGTTCCGCGGCCCCCGTCGCCGAACCGGTTGCGGTAGACGACCAGACTGGGGACGCCTTCGTGACGGTTGGCGAACGCGTACACGTCCTCGTCCACGGAGCCGTCGTCGCGCACGAAGTCGAAGAGACGGAACGACGCGGAGCCGGCGAACTGCGCGCGGGCCCGGAGGAGCGGCACGATGGCGCGCTCGTGGTGCTCGAGGAGGCCCTGGTCCACCGGCTCGTCCCAGTAGGCGCGCCGGTACTCCATGCCGTACTTCTCTTCGAAGCCCTCGAACTGGCCGTGGCCGAACATCGGCAAACCCGGCATGGTCGCGAGGAGCGTGCACACCCCGAAGTATTTGTCTTGGCGTCCGAACTGCTTGGACGCCGGGGCCTCGTCGGGGTTGTTCATGAAGTTCACGAAGCGACCGAGGATCTCCGGATCGTAGGTGAGCACTTCCTTCACGAGGCGCCGGTAGCCGGCGTTGTCCTCGCGCATCATCATGTTCATGAAGGCCGAGTTGTAGACCCGGTGCATGCCCAAGGTCCGGACGAAGTACCCCTCCATCATCCAGAAGGCCTCCGCCAGGAGCAGCGTATCCGGCGCCTCCACCGCCGCCCGGTCCACCACGTCGCGCCAGAACTCGTGGGGCATGAGCCGATCGAGCTCCGATTGCGGAATCGCGAAGGCCGCGCGCGAAGGCACGTCACCGGCTTCGCCGGGCTTGGGATACCAGAGGCGCTGCACGTGCACCTTGGCCAGGGTCATCGCCGCGTCGAAGCGGATCACCGGGAACATACGCGCGACGTGGAGGATGGTTTCGATGAGCGCTTCGCGCACGTCGGCCCGCAAGAGATCGAGCTGGGCGGTGTCGTTCCACGGGGTGCTGGTGCCGTCGTTGCCGTGGTACACGTAGCGGGTCTCGCCGGTGCGCTTGTCGACCCGCTTGAACACCGGCGAAGCGTCGGACTTCGTCCAGTAACCGGCCTCCAGGTAGATGCCCATGCGGTCGGTGCCGAGGTCCGGCCCGTCGAAGGACTGGCTGGGGAACGGCGGCGTGTGGGTGTGGATGAACCAGTCCGGGTGATCCTCCATCCAGCGGGAGTCGATGCCCATGTGGTTCGGCACCATGTCGCTGGCGAGGCGAATGCCGTAGCGGGCGGCGCGCCCCTTCAGGTTCTCGTAGGCGGCGTCGCCCCCGAGCTCCTGGGCGATGGCATACTCCCGGAGCGCGTAGGCCGAGGCGGCCGCCTCGGGGTTACCCATCCGCTCCTTGATGTCGCGGCTGGCGTGGCTCCGCTCCCAGAGGCCGATGAGCCAGAGGCCGGTGATGCCGCGCGACGCCATGGTCTCGAGCTCGGCGTCGGGAATGTCCGCGAGGGTGCGCAGCGTGCGTCCCTCGCGCCGGGAGAGCTGGTCGAGCCACACGAACACCGACTTCGCCAGCAGCACCAGCCGCGGCATCCAGTGGCGGTCCTCGGTGAAGCGCCGCACGTCCGGCGGCGCCTGCGGAGCTTCCGCCGGTCCACCGAAGGCGAACGACGGCGCGTCCCCGGTGCCGGGCTCGAAGCGCGCGTGCTGCCGCTGGAAGTACCGCTCTTCCTCGCGGAAGAAGCCGGCCGTGGTGAGGAGCGCAGTGCGCGCGCCTTTGCGCTCCAGCAGCGCGTTGGTGGCGACCGTGGAGCCATGGATCACGTCGCAGCTTGCCGCATTGCCGATCCGCTCCAACCCGGCCAG
>JABFRG010000912.1 GCA_013141295.1 Polyangiaceae bacterium | reverse complement strand
TCTGTCACCTCCACGTCAAGAGCTTCGCCGAGGCGCGCAACGAGCTCGAGCGCCTGGTGGCCGAGCGAAATGCCCCGGAGCTTTGGCGCTATCTCGGCCAGGCGCACGAGGAGCTCGGCGAGGCCGAGCGCGCCGCCGAGGCCTATCGCGAGGCCGGTATCGTCCGCTCGGTGTTTCCGCCGTCCCTCGACGGCGCCCGCCCGGTGTCCATCGTCCCCTTGCCGCCGCCGTCCTTCGGCGCGGCCGAGGAGCGCGCGCGCGCGGCGCCCGCTGCGCCTGCACGCCCCAACGTCACGTCGATACGGCGCTCCGGCGAGTACCCGGTCAACGATCCGGAAGACCACCTAACGCAGAGCACGCGCAGCCCCACGTCGCGACCGCTCGAGCGCGCGACGCGCATGCCGGCCGGGCTGGCGAGCCCCGCGGTGCTACCGCTGCAGAGCGGGGGCGACGAGGAAGCGCCTCGGGAAGCGGCCACCCGTCTCTCGGTGCTGGAGGCCATCTCGGCCCCCATGCGCATCACCGCTTTCGCCGAGCCCGAGCGCCTGTGGGCGCGCCTCGATCGCGTCGCGGCCTGGACCGGCGACCTGGCATTCACGCGGCACCGGGGTGGCTGCAACGTCGGTGGCGACGGCGAGGTGGTGCTCTCCACGTCGGTGGGTCGCGTGGTCAGCCTGCGCGTCGACGAGGTAGCGGCGGTGCTCGATCGCCTGCTGGTAGCGCAGCTCGGTCTCTCCGAGGGCGAGCCCACGCGGCTCCTCTTCGACGACGCAGACGCCATGGAGTTTCGCTCGTTCACCGGGAGTGGACGGGTGCTCTTCGAGGCCAGCCAGGCCACCACCCTCGACATCACGTACGCCAAGCCGGCGCACGTGAGGCGCGACCGGCTGCTCGGCTGGTGCGGGGTGCTTCGGATCTCGCCGCTTCATCACACCAGCGCGCCGCTACTGCATCGAGGGCTCGTGCGCATCGAGGGCCACGGCACGCTGGTGCTTTCGTAGACGAAAGCCGGGTGCGCCGCGAACGCACCCGGCTCGAGCCGCGAAGGCGCGAATCAGGGCTCGCGACGGGGGAGCAGCGCGCGAATCCGCGACGCGAGCGCGGCCCCGGTCACGCTCTTGGAGATCCAGCCATCGGCTTCGCACTCCTTGGCGAGGCTTCGCAACTTCCCCTCGTCGCACGCGCTGTAGAGGATGAAACGCGTTCCCGGAGCGGCGTACTTGCGCGCCAGCGCCACCAGCTTGTCGCCGGAGAGCGCGGGAATGTTCACGTCCAGCAGCACGAGGTCCGGAAGGAACGTACGAACGACGTTGGAGACGCCGATCGACTGAATCGACGTTTGCACCTCGAACCCGTCCGCGCGGAGGGTTCGAGCCACCAGATCGATCTGGAGGGCGTCGTCGTCTACGACCAGGACCTTGGGCTTGACTTCAGCCATGATTGAGATGTCTCCGGAGCGTCGAAAGAAGAACCTCGCGGTCCACGGGCTTGGTCAGATAGTCGATGCAGCCGGCGGCGCGAGCTTTTTCTTCGTCTTCACGAGACACGTGCGCGGTGAGCGCGATGACGGGAATGTGCGACAAGACGGGCGTGGCGCGGATGCGCCGGGTCGTCTCCAGACCGTCGATTCGCGGGAGCCCCAGGTCCATGAGGATGATGTCCGGCATGTCGCGCTTGGCGCGCTCGAGCCCGTGCTCACCGTCCTCGGCCTCGATGACCTCGTAGGTTCCGTACAGGTAGCGGCGCACGATGTCGCGGTTCTGCGGCGAGTCCTCCACGTAGAGCACCCGCGCCTGCCGCCGGGCAGCCGCCCGTTGATCGTTCACCAGAGCCTTCGCCTGGGAGACGACCAGATCCATGCCCACGCCGCCCTTCTTCACCACGTGCGCCAGGCCGTTGCGAAGATCGCTCTCCTCCTTGGGAGAGAGCGACTTGCCGGTGAGCACGATCACCGGCGCCTCGGAGCTCTTGCGGAACGCCGAGAGGACCTCGAACCCATCCATGCGCGGCATGATGAGGTCGAGGATGAGCAGCGAAGGATTCACGAGTCGGGCTTTGAGGAGGGCGTCTTCCCCGTCGTGGGCCTCGACGCATCGAAAGCCCGCGGCCCGCAGGCCGCGCACCACCATCTCTCGCGCCGAGGCGTCGTCGTCGACCACCAGAACGTCGCCGGTCTTGGTGCCCAGCGCGCGGCGCACCGCCAGCACCAGGTGATCGAGATCCACCGGCTTCAGGAGGTAGTCGCAGGCACCGAAGGCAAAGCCCTTCGACCGCTCCTCCTCGATGGAGAGGATGAGCACGGGAATCGCCGAGAGCGACGGATCGCCCTTGAGCTCCCCGAGGACGCCCCAGCCGTCGAGCTTGGGGAGGTGAATGTCGAGGATGATCGCGGTGGGGCGAATCTTCCGCGCCATGACCACGCCGGTGACGCCGTCGCCGGCGGTCACCACCCGGAAGCCGGAGTCGGAGAGGGCTCGCTCGAGCAGGTTGACGATGAGGGGGTCGTCGTCGATGACCAGCACGGTCGCGGCCTTGCCGCCGTCC
>JABFRG010000005.1 GCA_013141295.1 Polyangiaceae bacterium | reverse complement strand
CATCGAAGACGACGTGTACCACGTGAAATCCCAATCCTCCATGGCCGCTCACACGGTAGGATGCGGCCATGTCCGAAAGCACGCTTCGTCGCCTCTTCGACTTTCGTGCGCGGGTCGATGAGGCCATCGAAGAAGGCCTGGTCCGCCACGAAGACGTTTCCCAGGTGCTCCCGCGCCTCCTCGCCCAGGTGGTGGAAGAGACCGGCGCCTCTGCCGCCTTCGTGCGCACCTACGCCGAAGACATGGAGTTGAAGACCCACGTCGTGCCCGAGAGCGCGGCCATTCCCGAGGCGGCCCTGGTGGCCGCCGGCGCCGAGGAGCGAAAAGCGTACGACCACACCGACGGGGCGCTGCGCACGGTGGCGCAACCGCTCGACGTGGCGGGCTCGTGGTTCGGCTCCGCCGGGGTCATCGTTCCCGCTGGCGACGACGCCCGCGCCAAGTACGCCGCCGAGGCGCTCGACGTGGCGTGCGAGCTCTTCGACAACTACCTGTTCGCGCTCCACGCGGCGCGCCAGAAGCACTTGACGATGCTCCGGCTGGGCCACGCGCTCCGGCACCGGGTGCTCTCCGAAGGCCTCAAGCGCGCGGTGACCATCCTGGGCGACGCGGTGCCGGTCTCCGATATGCTCTTCGTCTACGTGGCCGAGGAGCAGGCGCGCTCCACCATCCAGGTGCAGCAGTTCAAGGACAAGGAGCCCTGCCCCGACGCCGAGGTGGCCATGCGCACCCCGGAGCTGCAGAAGCTCGCCGAGGCTTACCTCGAGGGCACCAGCACCGAGCTCCTCGACCGCCTGGGCGTACGCGGCGCGCAGGAAGAAGTGCTCATCAACGGCATCACCCGCAGCGTCATCGTGGGCAAGATCGTCGTCACCTCCAAGAGCGGCGCCTTCAACACCTTCGACCGCGATCTCCTCTCGGGCTTCGCCGGTTTCGTGCGCCAGCGCATCGTCGACTTCAACAAGGAGTGGCGCACGTTGGCTTCGAGCTTCCGCGAGGACGACGTGGCGCGCCTGCTCCGGAGCGACGACTACCGGACGCATTTTCTCGCGCCCCGGGAGGCCGAGGTGGGCATCCTGTACGTCGACATCGCCGGCTTCACGCGGCTCTCGGAGCAGGTGCTGAAGACGCCCGCCAACGTGGCCAACCTGGTGGAGCATTGGAGCAAGGAAGCCGTCGACATCGTGTGGAAGCACGGCGGCGTCTTCGACAAGATGGTCGGCGACTGCGTCATCGCCCTGTTCGGTCCGCCGTTCTACGAAGGCACGCCGGCATCGCGGCTGGAGGCGGCCATCCAAGCGGCGCTGGAGATTCGCGACATGACCAATCGCTTCCCGGAGCGCGAGGACTTCGCGCTGCTCCGTGAGGACGGTCTCCACGTCTCCACCGGCGTGAACCTGGCGCCGCTGTTCGTGGGCATGTTCGGCCCCAACGACAACTTCACCGGCTTCTCCAGCGGCATGAACAACACCGCTCGGCTCCAGGGCTGCGCCCTCAAGGACGAGGTGCTGGTCATGGGCGACGCCATCGAAGCCCTCGGCGAAGGGTCGGCCTTCACCTTCGGCGACGCCCGGAGCATGCAGGTGAAGAACGTGGCCGAGCCCTTGCGCTTCCGACCGGTCACGGGGCGGAAGTAACCACCAGGTCCACCGGGAGCGACGAGCTCCCGGCGGTCATGAGCCGCAGCGCGCCCCCCGGCACCACGGTCGGGAGGCGCACCGCGTCGGCGTCGACGAAGGAGCTGGCACCGGGCAGCGCGGTGACGACCGTCGCTTGCTCGCTGGCACCCGCCCAGGCTCCGCCGCGGGGCGCGACCGCAGCGACCATGCCCGCGGCCGGGTGCATCGTGTAAACCACACCGAAATTGCCGACCAGGGAGATGGCGTTTCCGGTGGTGGCATCACGGCCGATCAAGTGGGGGTCCACGAGGTCGGCCCCGAGTCGCAGGCGTCCGAGCTTGGACCCCGCGGGTCCGGCGAGGGGGTCGACGAAGACCGCGAGATCGGCGTCCGGGAACGTCCCGCGGGCGTGCTTTCCGTCGAAGGGCAAGAGCGGCAGTCCGGCGGTGGCGGCCGCTGCGTCGACCCCCGGGCCCACCGTCACCACCGAGAGCTTGAGATCGGCGTCCGGCGTGACGTCGTAGATGGCGTGCACCAGCTCGAGGCGCTGGGCGGTGGCGGCGTCGAGCGCCGGGTCCAGCACGATCCGGGCGCCCGGCGGGACCGTCACCGTTCGCGGCGACGGCGGCGCGAGATAGCGGCGCGCCACGTCCTTCCCGATGCCCAGGTAGTCGGCCCCGGGCGTTCCCACCGCGCTGCGCTCGATGCGCACCGAGGCCATGGCCGCGCCCTGGTTGAGCACCACCACCGAGAACTTGCGCGGGGCCGTGCCGCCATTTGCATGATACACGTAAATTCGATACGCGGCGCCCTTGCGCAGGGTGTCGGCGTAGAGCACGCCGCTCACCGCGGGGTCCTCGGGATCGTCGGAGAACACCAGGGTTCGCGCCGCATCCGGCGCACACACCCGCGCCGGCGCGCAGGGC
>JABFRG010000019.1 GCA_013141295.1 Polyangiaceae bacterium | reverse complement strand
CCCGAAGCGTGAGCGAGCAGAGCGAGCTCTTTGGCCCGACCGTCGATCCCAGCGCGAAGGTCGAGGTCCCCGCCGCGCCCGCACCGGAAGCTGCTGCCGGCGCTGCCGCGCCCGAGCCCCCGCTCGCGCTCGAGCCCGCGAAGGAGCCCGTGGCCCCGGTGCCCCACGGCCGCGCCCGCGCCACCGCCCTCGCGCTGGTGAACTGGAAGGGCGTGTTCTACGAGCGCTACCTCCTCGATCGACACGTCACCGCCCTGGAAGGCGCGAACGGCGCCGGCAAGACCACGGTGATGGTGGCGGCCTACGTGGTGCTGCTCCCGGACCTCCAGAAGCTGCGCTTCACGAACCTCGGCGAAACCGGCGCCACCGGCGGCGATCGCGGCCTCTACGGGCGCCTGGGCGAGAGCGGCCGCCCCTCGTACGCGGTCATGGAGGTCACGGTGGCCGGCGAGCAGTTGCTCCTCGGCGTCATGCTCGAGCGCAAGGCCGAACCGGCCATGGAGCTCACCACGTTCCTGGTCACCGGGCTCGCCCTCGAGGGCACGCTCAAGCCCATCCTGCTGGCCACCGAAGGCGATAAGGACGCGATCCCGGAGCTGGCCGAGGTACGCGCCCGGGTCGAGGCGCTGGGTGGCACCTTCCGGGTGTTCGGCTCCGCCAAGGAGTACTTCACCGAGCTCTTCGATCGCGGCATCACGCCGCTGCGGCTCTCCACCGAGGAGGAGCGCTCCAAGATGAACGAGATGCTCCGCACCAGCATGACCGGCGGCATCTCCCGAGCGCTCACCACCGACCTGCGCGGCTTCCTCCTGAAGGAGGATCAGGGGCTCTCGTCGACGCTCGCGCGCATGCGCCAGAGCCTCGACACCTGTCAGCGCACCCGGGTCGAGGTTCGCGAGGCCTCGGTGCTGGAGCGCGAGGTCCGAGGCATCTACGAGGCCGCTTCGGCGATGTTCTTCTCCCACGTGGCCGCCGCACGGCTGCGCAGCGAGGAGGCCGCTCATTCCGTGCAGCATGCACGTTCACAGCTGGAGTCGCTCGACGACACCCTGCGTGAGCTGAACGCCGCCTTGGCGGAGCACGAGCTGCGCGACCGCAACCGACGAAGCACCGTCGCGGCGCTGGTGGGCGAGCGCGACATACAAGGCCAGCGGGTGCGCGCCCTCGAGCGCGCCTGGGAAGCGGAGCAGGAGCTCGCGCGGCTCCGGGTGACGGAACAGAAGGCCCGCGAGGAGCGCGAAGTGGCGCGAGAAGCGCGCGATCGCGCCGCCGCCGCCCGAGAGACGGCGCGCCGCGAGCAGGGCGCCGCGCAGGAAGAAGTCGCGTCGGCCGCTCTCGGCCTCGCCAGCTTCCAGGACGGGCTCTCCGGGTTACACCGGCGCGCGGACCTTGAGCGACAGGCTGCGCTGCGGCAGGCGGAGGCGGCGCAGGGACTGGGCATCGACGCCGCGGCCATGGCGGGCCTGGGTCCGGCGGACCGCGAGCAGCGGCTCTCGGTCGTGACGGCCGAGCTCGAGGTCGCCGATCGCAGCTATCTCCGGGCCCGGCGACGACGCGAGATGGCAGCCCTCGAGGCCGGTGAGCGCAGCGCCGCCGAGCTGCGCCTGGTTGCCCTGGAGGAAGCGCTCTTCGGCGCGCCGGGCGACGCGCCTCCCCACGAACGCGCGCGCGCCGCGCTCGACCTCGCGTCCACACTGGAGACCGAAGGTGCCCGCGCCGGCCTGCTCTTGGCCGACGCCGAGCGCGCGAGGCAAGAGGCCGCCGACGGTGCCCGCATTCTCGCGCGCGTGAGCGAGCTCATCGGCAACGACGAGACCGACGAGCACGAGGACGGCGACCTGGAAGAGGTCCTCCGCGCGGAGGTGCGGAGCGAGGATCGGGAGCTCGCCACGATTCGCGAACGCACACTCGGCGCCGAGCATGCTTCGGCACGGGCGCGCGCCGATGTGGTGGAGCTCTCCGCCCGCATCCAGGCGGCCGAAGGCGCAACGCTACGATGGCGCGCGGCCTTGCCGGCCTGGGAGCGGCTCCAGGCGTGGAGCGGAGAGAGCACACCGACCCGCGAGGCCATCTCGCGCATGCGGTCGACCTTGGGCGACCGACGGGACGAAGTGCTGCGCGCACTCCGTGACGCCGAGGCTGCGCGCAAATCCGCGCTGAGCGAGGCCGAGCGCCTGGGCGACGTGGACGGCGGCGTATCCGAGGAGCTGGAGCGGCTGCGGGTCGAGGCATCCGGTGAGCTCCTGATGCATCGCTTCGACGAGGTGGATCTCGACCGGGCGGCGATCCTGGAAGCCAATCTCGGTCCAATGATGCACGCCATCGTGGTGAGCGACCCAAGGGCCGCAGCCCGCGCCCTCCGAGGTCAGCCTCGGGAAGCGGCCGAGGTGCGCCTGGTGGCCGAAGACGCCGTCGATGCGCTCGAAGCTGCGGCCGGCGCCGCCCACGATACGGCTCCGCCGCAAGGGGCCCCCGCGGACGACCCTGCCAGCGCCGTCGCGCCGGACCTGGAGATCGCCGAGCCCTGGGGCGTGCGCATCATGCGCC
>JABFRG010000984.1 GCA_013141295.1 Polyangiaceae bacterium | reverse complement strand
GTGTCGGTGTAGAACGGTCCGGCGAGGGAGCTCACCGAGGCGAAGACGTCGGCTGCGTCGCAGGCCAGCCGCAGGGCCATGGCGCCACCGTTGGAATGGCCCACCGCGTAGATGCGCCGGGGATCGATGGTGTATCTTGCACGCACATCGGCGATCACGGCCCGCAGGTACGCCACGTCGTCGGGGCCGCGGTGGTCGAAGTCGCAGCACGCGGGGACGGCGTTCCAGAAACGGTTTCCCTTGGCGTCCGGCGTGCCGTCGGGCGCCACCACGATCACGCGATCGCGTTCCGAAAGGTCCCCGATGTCGAACATCTGCGCGTGGCCCGGACCGTCGGAGCCGTAGCCGTGGAGCACGACCAAGAGCGGCGAGGGCGTGTCCTTGGCGTAGCTGCGGGGCACGCGAAGCGCGCGAACGGGTCGGGCGAGGAGTGGGGCCGCAGCGGAGATGGCGGGCGGCGGCGCGCGTTTCGCGGAGGCGCCATCCTCGGTGGGCGGCCCGGGTCTCTCGGTGCGGCAGCCAAGAGCCGGCCCCAGGAGGCCGAGAAGCGCGGCTGCGCGTGGGAGCGCCCTCATCATCGACCGAGGTACCGGATGACCAACCAGGCCAGCACGGAGCCCGTGGAGAGCGCGATGCCGGCATAGACGAAGAGCCGGCGGCTGTCGCCCGCCGGCGCGAGGGGGGAGGCGCCCGATGCCGGTACGGGGGTCGCCTCGGGTGCGACCGACGCGGCTTCGAGTGCGTCCGCCGAGGCCCTTCGTTCGTCGTCGGGGACGCTCTCCCCGCGGGCCGGATCCTCGCTCACGGGCGCCGCAGTGGTCGGCTCGCGCGCCCCCTCCAGCAGCGGACGCAGCGCGGGCATCAGCTCCACCAGCGCCTCGAGCATCTCGAGGGCGGAACCGAAGCGAGCCTCGCGATCGCGGGCCAGCGCTTTTTGCACCAGCGCCGCCACACCGGGCGTCACCTCGGAGGCAACGCTGCGCACGTCCACCGCGTCCTTCATGCAGTGGGCCAGGATGACCTGCTCGTAGGTGGACCCGACGTGCGGTGGACGACCGGCGAGGCATTCGAAAAGGATGGCGCCGGCGCTGTACACGTCGGCCCGTCCGTCGACGTCGCGCTGGGCCCGCGCCTGCTCCGGCGAGATGTAGTACGGCGTCCCCACCACGGTGCCGCGGCCGGTGAGCGACAGCGGGATGGTGCCGTCCTTCGGGCGATCGAGCTTGGAGATACCGAAGTCGACGATCTTGGCGTGTGCGCGCGACGGCGCCTCGGAGGCCGTGGGCGAGCTGGGCGAGCTCGGTCGAGATGCGGGACCGGAGACCGGCCCCGCGCCGGTCTGCACCTGCAAGAAGACGTTGTCGGGCTTGAGGTCGCGGTGGACCACGCCTGCCGCATGGGCGTCCACCAGCCCCCGAAGCACGTCGGCCAGGATCGGCAGCGCGTCCTTCTCGGCGAGGCGCCCCTCGCGCTTCAAGCGCTCCCCCAGGTCCTCCCCTTCCAGCCGCTCCATCACCAGGAACGGCCTTTCGCCCGCGGTACCCGCGTCGAAGATGCGCACCACCCAGGGGCTCGCCATCTTCTGCAGGGCTCTCGCTTCTCGGGCGAAGCGCGGGGCCACACGACCGTCGAGCGCAAAACGCGAATCGAGGACCTTCACCGCGACGCGAGCGCCGCTATTGGTGAGGTCCTCGGCTTCGTAAACCGCGCCCATGCCGCCACGCCCCAGGGCATCCCCGAGGCGATAACGGCCGTTCAGCGTCGTTCCCGCGAGGTCTCCCATACGAGGACCGCGGCGGGACGGCTCAGCCTACTTTGTGAACGGCAGACGCGAGGCGGGAGATCCGGCGGGAGACGGTCTTCTTGTGGAAGACGCCCTTGGTGCCAGCCTTGTCCAGGGCGACGATGGCGTTCTGCAGCGCGGTCTTCGCGGCTGCGGAGTCCTTCGCCTGGACCGCTTCACGGACCTTCTTCACCAGCGTGCGGACGGTGCTTTTCTGCGTCCGGTTGCGATCGGTGCGCTTGATGCGTTGACGGTTGCGTTTTTCGGCAGACGGGTGATTGGCCACGAAAATCCTCGGTCTAGAAAGGGGTGGCGGAAACTATGCGTTTTCCGGGGGAAGTCAAGGCACAATGCGCGCATACGGAGTGTGGGCGCGCAACGACGCGGCGGAGAGGTCCGTCGCAGGCGGGGTATCCCCCGTAGCCAAGGCGGGGAGTAGCACTGTTTCGCCCAGGCGCACCGGGAAAACGCCGCCGCTACCTCCGGGCCTTTTGCGGGCGGCCCACCCAGGCCCCAGCGCAGGCCAGGGTCCAGGCGATGGGGGAGCAGGAAAGGCCCACCAGGAGCGCCACCGGGGCCGTCACCCCGAGGCCCACCAGCGCCGCCAGGATCGCCAGGGCGCTGGCCAGCGCCGGCTCCAGCAGCGTGCTCACCCGGGAGGCCTTGGCCACGAGCCATCCGGCCAGGGGAAACGCCGCCAGGAGCCCCGCGCCCAGGAGCGCCACCGGGCCGGCCGTGGAGACGTCTTGCTCGTTGACCACCGAGA
>JABFRG010000435.1 GCA_013141295.1 Polyangiaceae bacterium | reverse complement strand
CCCATAGCTGCCTCCTCAGCGGCGCCGCGAACGGGCGTCGCTGAGACAAGGAGACCGCATGGCGCTCATTCGTGCTGGGACCTGGCGCATGCCGAAACCACCGCCGCGCAGCGGCTTCGTTCAACGGGGCGGCGAACCCACTCCGTTTCGCTTCGCGGTCACCCCGAAGCGCAGCGAGGGGGCCCCTCAGATCTGCGGCGAAGTGGCAGAGGGGGTCCCTCGCTTCGCTCGGGATGACTGCTGTTTGTTGCGAGATACTTGCGCGCCCCCCGTCGCTTCGCTCGGGATGACTGCTGTTTGTCGCGAGATACTTGCGCGCCCCCGCGTGAAGGCTCGGGATGACCGCTGGTCTCTTCGAGGCACCCGCGCGCCCGCGCGTTGACCCGAGGCGCACGCCGCGGTAGCGAAGGCGGATGCGCGGGTGGAAGACGACGGGGTTGGTGCTCGCGCTCTGCGCGATAAGTGTAGGGTGCAAGCGTTCGTCCGAGAGCAAGCCGGTGCCCGCCACCGTCGTCCATGCGGTCGACGCGGGGCTGGTCGCGAAGGGTGACGCTGTTCCCGGCGGCGACCTGCGACGCGACTTTCACTTCACGGTGGGGGTGTACCACTTCGCCGCGCCGGGCAAGGACGCCGAGGTCGCGGCGCGCAAGCTCCTGGCCGCCGCCGAAGTGCCGGTGCGCATGGAGGCGGCGGGCGTACGCGATGCCGGCGCGCCGCTGGACAAGCTCTCGGTGAAATGGGCGCGGCCGCCCGTGTCGGCGGTCGCTCCGCCCAGCCTCGATACCCTGCGGTTCCGCGGCAAGACGCTGAGCGACGCCGAGAAGGAGTCGCTGCAGAAGGCCCCGGCGGTCACCGTGCTCACGTTCTCCGGGCCCGCCAGGGACGCTTTGCGCGGCTACCGCCTGGCGCGCGCGGTGGTGGCGGCGCTGGAGAAGGCCGCACCCGGCGCCATTCTCGACGCCGAGACGCGGGAGACGCTCCCCCGCAGTGAGTGGGGAGCGCGAGCCGTTCACGAGGGGGCCTGGCTCCCGGTGCACGAGCACATCGTCATCGATGTCTACCAGGACGGCGAGCTACTGCGGCTGGTGACGCTCGGTATGGCCAAGTTCGGCTTGCCGGACGTCTCCGTGAACCAGGTGTCGCGTCACGACTCGGCGGCCATGGGCACGCTGGTGAACCTCGTGTGCCAGACGCTCCTCGAGCGAGGTTCGCTGCCGCGGCCCGGTGAGCTCGACGTGAGCGTTGCCGGGCTCACCAACGAGGCGGCCCGGGCCAAGCTCGAGAAGGACCTGGTCGAAGTCCCCGGCACCGGCACCCTTCGCTTGAACACCGCCGAGCCCCACGAGGGCGACGCGCAGAACCGCCTGATGGAGATCGCGTTTCCCGGGCGCGCGGACGAGCTCCAGCAGCGGCAATCCAAGGTCCTCGGCGACATCCTGGGCGCCAAGGACAGCATCGTGGGCGCCAAGCACGACGAGAAGCTCCTCGCGGCCAGCGCCCGGGCCCGCGCCGAGCTCCTCGCGCTCAAGCCCCGCTTCGCCAAGAAGATGCCGGACCTCGAGCGCCTCATGGTGAAGGGGCCGTTCGTCACGTCGTCGGGGGGCAACGAGTGGATGTGGATCGAAGTGGTCCGCTGGAACGGCACCAAGCTCGAGGGCATCCTCCAGAACGACCCCTTCGAGGTGCCGGGGCTCAAGAAAGGCGCCCGCGTCTCGGTCGAGGAGAGCTCGATCTTCGACTACATCTACAGCCACGCCGACGGCGGCGTGGAAGGCAACGAGACCTCGAAGCTCCTCGAAGCGGCCCAGCCGCGCTGAGCGCCGCGTGGCTCCGGCGCGCCGCTCATGGTAAGGATTTCACCGTGTTCATCTCGCGCTACATCATGAACCTGTACGAGAAGGACCGTCGGCGCCGCGCCGCCGGAGAGCAGCAGGTTCGCCAGGCCTCCACCTTCGCCGGCGCCACCGCCACCTGGAAGGAGCTGGCCGAGCGCCGCGAGCTGGCCTTCGACGAAGACCCGCTGCCGCAGATGCGTGGGCTCTTCGGCGGGCAGGCCTTCGAGCTGGCCACCTCCATGGACCAGGCGGGCATCCCCTTCATGATCGCCTCGGTCACCACCACCCGCCCGAGCTCGCTCCAGGTGGTGCCGAGCGAGTGGTACCACCGGCTCATGGGGCGCAAGGCCACCGGCGACGCCGACTTCGACGCCGCGTATTCGATCTTCGGCAAGGGCGCGCCGCTGGTGGGCCCGTCCGAGCGCGAGACCCTCTCGCTCCTCCACTACCGGAGCCCGCGCCTCATGTGGAAAGGGAACACCTTGCGCGCCGACCTCGACGGCGTGGAGCTCGATCCCGATCTGCTGGAGCGGTTTCTCGACCTCCTGCGCGGCTGGGCCACCTCTGCCACCGACGACCCGCCGGCGAGCCCGTCCCGTCGCTCCGGAGGCGCGAGCCTCGCCTACCGCGACTGAATTTTTTTTCGTCCCTCGCTGCCACCTTGCGGTGGGGAATTCCCTCGCCCTATCCGGTGTTGGACGCCCATTCGGGGCAAGAATCCCGGCGAATCGCGCACGAACATTCGTTCAGTAGGGCCCCTGGCCCTTTTCCCTTGCACCGAAACTTCGTTCTGGCACGATGCGCCCCCCTTCAACTGCTGGCGTACACCCCCGCTTCGGGTTATAAGCCGCGGTCCCACTCTCGGGGCTTGCTGATCGCAGGCAATCCGAGCGAAGTGCTCCCACCATGGCTACCGACGACGAAACCGAAAAAGACGGCGAAACGCCTCCCGCAGAGCCTGCGGACGAGGGCCAAGAGGCGCTCGGCGAAGGCGGAGCCGAGCTCGCCACCGCTGGCGGCGAGGCTACCTCGCAGCTCGGCTACACGCGCTTCGTGTACGCTGCGTACTTCGCGGGCGGCATCGGCATCGCATTCCTCGCCACCAAGATCGTGGCCGGCGTTTGGCACCTCGTCACCAAGAAGTGGCCCCAGGCCGGTGAGCCGACGGACACGTACATTTATCCCATCGCCATCGCCCTTGGCATCGGCGTTCCGCTTTACTACTGGCGCAAAGCAAGTTCCCGGCAGTACGCCGAGGAAGTGGCCGAGGAGCTCTCCAAGGTCACCTGGCCCAGCAAGAAAGAAGTCACGAACTCCACGACAGTTGTCGTGGTGACGACCATCGTCGCGACGATCTTCTTCGCGCTCTTGGATCAGTTCTGGCGTTTCGTCACCGACAAGGTCTACGGCATCTGAGGCATCGCCATGGCGAAGAAGTGGTACGTCATCCAAACTTATTCTGGCTTCGAGAACCGCGTGAAGGAATCCCTTCTCCAGCGGATCAAGGAGCACAGTAAAGAAGCGATCTTCGGGGAAGTCCTCATTCCCACCGAGACCGTTCAAGAAACGCGCGCCGGCGGCAAGCAGCGCGTGAAGCAAAAAACCAGCTTTCCCGGCTACATCTTCGTGGAAATGGACATGAGCGAGGATGCTTGGCACCTCGTGAAGGACACTCCCAAGGTCACCGGCTTCATCGGCAACCAGCGTCCGCAAGAGGTCAAGCCTCCGCAGATCGACGACCTCCGCAAGAGCATCGTCGAAGGCGCGGTCAAGCCCAAGCCCCGCGTCTCCTTCGAGGCCGGCGACGAGATTCGCGTCATCGACGGCGCCTTCGCCAACTTCTCCGGCACTGTCGAGGAAGTGATGCCCGAGAAGCAGAAGCTCAAGGTCAAGGTCAGCATCTTCGGCCGCGCCACTCCGGTGGAGCTGGACTTCGCCCACGTCGAGAAGCGAGCCGTATAACGTTTTTTCGGGGCATGGGTCCCGGTTCAACCATCAGCGACACCACTACGAACTCTCCAACCGTGAGTGACCTCGTAGGAGCACAGCGAGTAGAGTCATGAAAAAAGTCACCGGTCAGATCAAACTTCAGCTCCCCGCCGGCAAGGCCAACCCCGCCCCCCCGGTCGGTCCGGCGCTCGGCCAGCACGGCGTCAACATCATGGGCTTCTGCAAGGAGTTCAACGCCCGCACCGCGGGTAGCGACATGATCATCCCCGTGGTGATCACGGTCTATTCCGACCGCTCCTTCACCTTCATCCTGAAGAACCCCCCGGTCGCCGTCCTTCTCAAGAAGGAAGCGGGCCTCGCCACCGGCAAGAAGCCCGGCTCGGGCTCCAAGGAGCCGAACAAGACCAAGGTCGGTTCGGTCACCGAAGCCCAGGTGAAGAAGATCGCCGAGCAGAAGATGCCGGAGATGAACACCAACGACATCGAGTCGGCGATCCGCACCGTTCGCGGCACCGCTCGCTCCATGGGCATCGAGGTCAACTGACCTCCCGCGCGGCGCGCTGCTCGCTGCGCCGCACACGACTCTCGCTCCGGTCTTCGGGGCAAAATTTGGAGCTACCGGAATGGTCCGGTCGCTCACCGAAACCCTCAACCACCACCGCCACGTTCGCAAGAACGCGGATTCCGGTGGGAGGCCCGTAAGTCCCAAAGACCCAAAGGCCGTAAAGGAGGACAATGCCGAAGGTATCGAAAAACCGCGCCAAGGTGGACAGTGCTGTCGACCAAACGCGCAAATATACGATCGATGAGGCGGTCGCTCTCGTAAAGAAAGCGAAGTTTGCCAAGTTCGATGAGACGGTCGACCTCGCGGTCCGTCTGGGCGTGAACCCCAAGCACGCCGATCAGATGGTTCGCGGAGCGCTCGTGCTCCCGCACGGAACGGGTCAGACCGTTCGCGTGCTCGTGTTCGCCAAAGGTGAGAAAGAGCGCGAGGCCCGTGAGGCTGGCGCCGATTTCGCCGGTAGCGACGACATGGTGGCTAAGGTTTCCGAAGGATTCATGGACTTCGACCGCGTGATCGCGACGCCCGATATGATGGGCGCCGTCGGTAAGCTCGGCCGAGTTCTCGGTCCCCGGGGCCTCATGCCCAACCCCAAGGTCGGAACGGTTACGTTCGATGTGGCGAGCGCCGTACGCGAAGCCAAGGGCGGCAAGATCGAGTATCGCGTCGAAAAGGCTGGCATCGTCCACGCCCGCATCGGCAAGAGCTCCTTCACCGAACAAGCTCTCGCAGAGAACGCCAACGCTCTCATCAATCAACTGGTCCGAGCCAAGCCCTCGACTGCCAAGGGAACCTACCTCCGGAGCATCACGGTCTCGTCGACCATGGGCCCCGGCGTGAAGGTCGACACTGGCGTCTATATGGGCAAGACCGAGGAGGCGTAAGATGGCATCCACGGCCAATACGAAGACGGCCAAAACCGCAATGATCGGCGTGGTCAAAGATCGATTCGATCGCATGACCTCCGCCGTGTTCCTGGATTACAAGGGTCTGACTGTCGCCAACGCGACCAAGCTGCGCGCGGAATTCCGCAAGGCAGGGGTCGAGTACAAGGTCGTCAAGAACACCCTCGTAAAGCACGCCGTGAAGGGCAAGGCCTACAGCGACACGCTCAGCAAGTCGCTCGTGGGTATGACCGGCATCGCGTGGAGCTACGAAGACCCCTCTGCGGCCGCCAAGGTCGTCAAGGCGTTCAAAAAGGACGCTGGCGAGGCGGGCGAGAAGCTCCAGGTTAAGGCGGGCATTTTGGACGGTGAGTTCCTCGACGGCAAGCGCGTCGAAACGGAACTTGCCAACCTCCCGGGCAAGGACGAGCTCCGCGCAACGTTGCTCGCGACGCTTCAAGCGCCGCTGCAGCAGTTCGTGGCACTCCTCCAGGCACCCACCCAGAACCTCGTCTACGTCCTCGCCGCCAAAGAGCGCCAAGGAACGTAAGACCGAGGGCCTGGGCCCTTTCACCATGTTCGTTCGCGGCCGTCCCTTCTGGGAACGCGTCGCACAAAGTTTCAAAGTTTACAGATACGGAGAATTCAAATGGCAGACCTCACCAAAGACCAAGTTGTCGACTTCCTCTCGAACCTCCCGGTGATCCAGATCGCCGACCTCATCAAGACCCTCGAAGACAAGTGGGGCGTCAAGGCCGCTCCGGTTGCCGTCGCTGGTCCCGCCGCGGCTGGTCCCGCTGCCGCTCCCCCGGACGCGCAGACCGAGTTCAACGTCGAGCTCAAGGACGGCGGCGCGAACAAGATCTCGGTCATCAAGGTCGTTCGTGAGATCACCGGCCTCGGCCTCAAGGAAGCCAAGGACCTGGTCGAAGGCGCACCGAAGGTCCTCAAGGAAGGCGTCTCCAAGGCCGATGCCGACGAGATGAAGAAGAAGCTCGAAGAAGCCGGCGCCAAGGTCGAGCTCAAGTAGTCGAGAGCGACGGCATCCTGGCTGCAAGGCCGCGAAGCCGCTCGCAACCGATTCTTTCGAGGCACCCCGGTTCTCAGGAACCGGGGTGTTTTTTTGTGCCGGGGGCCAAGGTTTGGCCATGCTTGGCGCCCCCGCTCTTCGCGCGCCCTGCTTTCGGGTGCTATGCCGAAGGACGATGATGCTCTCGACGTCGCGACTGGTCTCGCTCCTGGCGCTCGCATGCGCGTGCAGTAGCCTCAAGCCGGTGGACGTGACCGACGGGGGAAACGCGCCCGAGCAGGACGCTGCCGTGAGCAGCGACGGCGGGCCGGTCGTCGACAAGGACGCCGCGGTGGTCCCCAGCAACGCGTGCCGCAAGCTGGTGATCGAGTGCCTCGATGCCACCGCGCCCAAGGTCATCGAGGTCCCGACCGAGTCGACGATGGCCGATGCCATCGCCAACGCCAAGGCCGGCGATACCATTCAAGTGAAGGGCGCCACGCTGGGCCCCGGATGGCGCGTGCCGGCGTACGTGACCCTCCACGGCTGCAATGGCGCCAAGCTCGACGGCACCATCTCCGTGCTGGGCTCCGGCGCCACCTTCGAGGCCTTCGAGGTGGCCGGATCCATCATCCTCAACCAGACCGGCAACTACATCGTTCGCTGGGACCGCTTCGTGGGCTCGTCCGCGGAAGACGCCATCGCCGCCCGATCCATCGACGGGCTCGTGTCTGCCGACGTGAAGGTCACCGTGGAGCAGAACGACTTCATCGGGCGCGCGTCGGGCATCGGCGCCAGCACCCGCTACGACACCATGACCCACAGCGTCGACCTGCTGGTCCGCAACAACGTCTTCCGCGAGGTGGAGCGGCCCATCGTGCTCACCCGCTCGGGGCTGGTGGGGAAGATCTCCGCGCGCATCCTCCACAACACGCTGGTGGGCTTCAAGGGCGGCATCGGTCTCTATGGATTGAAGGAGCCGGCCCTGGTCGGCGGCAACTTGTTCGTGCGCGGCACCAACGCCGTCGAAGGGGACGCCGCCTACAACCTATCGAACGGCATTCTCTCGGACTGCGGCGAGGGACCGGCCCCTCCGCTCGGCGGCGCCTTCGCCACCGGCGATCCGAAGTTCGTCGACGCCGCGAACGGCGATCTGCGCATCGGTCCCGGCTCCGCAGCGCTCGACCGCGTGCCCGGCGGCGATGCGCTCCCCACCGACGACTTCGCCGGCTGCCCGCGTCCCAAGGGCCACGGCGGAACACCCATGGGCGACGTGGGCGCCTACGAAGCGGAGTGAGCTGCAGGCTCCGCAAACGCAGAGGGGGGTCCCTCACTGCGTTCGGGATGACCGTTGGTGTCTTCGAGATAGTTGCGCGCCCGCTTCGCCCGGCGGCGATGGCACGTCGATGCGCACCTGCGACCCCATCCGGGCCAGCGTGATGCCGGTCTTGGGGCGCGCTGCGGCCGCAGCGATGGCGTTGCGTGCGCCGGTCGCGTCGGAGCCGACCAGCTCCGCTTGCCCGTCCATGACCATCTGCGGCGTGTACACGCCGCGGCGCCCGAAGGTCTTCCCGTAGCGCCCCTGTCTTTCTGTGTAGGATGCACGCGAAAAGGGATCGGCCCACCCGAGGTCGTTCCAGTAGTCGACGTGTAGCTCCAAGGCCACCACCTCGGCGCCGGGCACCCCGGTACGATCGAGCTCGGCGAGGACGCGATCGGCCGGCGGGCAACTGGAACAACCCTCCGAGGAGAAGAGCTCGACCACCACCGGCGCGGTGCTCTGCGGAGCCGGGGTCGGAAGGGGGGGCCGCGCGTCGGAAACACTCGCGCCGGCGCCGGAGCGCTCGCACGCGGCGAGGAGGAGAAGCCACGACCATCGCTGCATACCCGCGGTACGGGCGGGAGCGGGGTTCGTTACGGGCTGCGGTCGAGCCAGGCTCCGATGGCTCCGGCGATCTCCGCGGGCGCATCTTCCGGCGCATGGTGACCGGCCGGGCCCAGCGGGACCACCTGGAGCCGGGGCACCGCGCGCTTGGCCCACTCGACCACCGTCGGCGCATTGCTCAGCCCAGCGCCGTCGAAGGTGAGCAGGAGCTTGGGCACGGTGGGCGAGGCCTCGAGCCAGGTGGCGTTGCGCGCGACCACCTCCAGCACATCGGCCGGTTCCCCGTCGATGGGGAGCTCGCGCGTCCACTGCAGGAGCGGGCGGCGGGAGGCGGCGTCGGGGTACGGCGCGTAGTACTCCGCGCGATCGCGCTCCGCGAGGCCGCGCTTGACGCCGTTTCCCAGCGACGCCGGCAAGAAGCCGTTCTCTTCCAGCACCAGCTTCTCGCCCGCGCCGGGGGTCCGCAGCGTGCGAAAGAGCGCGGCCCCGCGCGCCGGGTATTCGCTCCAGTGCAGCGGCTGGAGAATGGTCTCGAAGAGCACGATGCCCCGCACGCGCTCCGGGTGGCGCGCGGCCCAGTCGACGGCGAGCACACCCCCCCAGTCGTAACCCACCAGCACGACGTCCCGGAGATCGAGCGCCGCGAACCACGCGTCGAGGTAGCGCGCGTGATCCTGGAAGCGATACGCGCTCGCAGGTTTGCCGGAGCGGCCCATGCCCACGAGATCCGGCGCGATGCAGTGCCTCCGGTCCGCGAGGGATGGCAGCACATTGCGCCACACGCACGAAGACGTCGGGTTGCCGTGCAAGAAGACCATGGGCGCGCCGGCGCCTTGCTCCCGCTGGGAGAGAAACGAGTCGAGGACCGGCACCTGACGGATGACTTCGGATTGCGGGGACGACATGGGGAGGCTTCCTGCGGATGGAGAGGTGGAGGGCGACGGGCAGGCGACGAGCGCCAGCGCGCCGAACCAGGGAGTGAAGCGAACCATGTCCTCATCCTGCGATGGAGGTGGCCTCGCTGGAAGTGATGATTCGTTACGGATAACCTCACTGTTCATGAGTATCGCCGCGATCGACCTCAACCTGATGCTGGTGCTGCACACGGTGCTCACCGAGCGCAACGTGGCCCGCGCCGCCGAGCGGCTCCACGTGACGCCCTCTGCGGTGAGCAACCAGCTGGCGCGGCTCCGCGACGCCCTGGGCGATCCGCTCGTCACCCGCAAGGGACGCGGCATCGTACCCACGCCGCGCGCGGCCGAGCTCGCACCAGCCATCGCACGCGCCATCCGGGAGCTGGAGGTGGCGCTGGTCGCCGCGCCATTCGACCGCGCCGCCTGCACGCGCACCTTCACCTTGGCCATCGCCGACGTGGGGCAGATAGTGTGGGTTCCGCGCCTCGCGCGCGCCATGCGCCGAGAGCTTCCGCTCGCGCACCTTCGCGTGGTGGGCATCGACGCGCTGGTCTCGCTCGGCGATCTTGCGTCGTCGGAGGTCGACCTGCATCTGGGCGTCGCCGGGCGCGGGCCTGGCCTGCATCTCGAGCCCGCCTATGCCGATCCGAGCTTGCTCGCGTGTCGTAGTGACCACCCGGCGGCGGACCGAAAGCTCTCTCGCCGCGCGCTCGCGGACCTCCAGCACGTGCGCGTCGAGATGGTGCCGGGCAAGAACTTCCGCGATCCCTTCGCGGCTACCTTCGCCGAGGTCGGCGTGCCCCGCGACGTGGTGATGACCGTGCCCTCGTTCGTCGCCGCCGCCGAAGTGGTGGCCCAGAGCGACTTGGTGACCATGCTGCCCTCGTCGCTGTTCGCGGTGGTCGCCCCGAGGCTCGGGCTGCGCGCGCTCGTGACGTCAGTACCGAAGCACGCGACCGAGCTGTCGCTATGCTGGCACGAGCGAACCCACACGGACCCGGCGGCGAGGGCCTTTCGTGCGCTGGTGCGCGGCGTGGTCACGCGACCTCGACCGCGCGGCGAAATTTGAATAACCTCGCCGGACGATGCCCAAACTCGAGCTCACCCACGAAATCGAATGCAGTCTGGACGCCTTCTGGTCGGGCTTCTTCGACCCCGCCCTCAACGCCAAGCTGTTCCTCGAGGGCCTCGGCTTTCGCGACTACAAGACCGTGAGCCAGAAGGAGACCGACGACAAGATCGTGCGCACCACCGCCGTCGAGCCCACGCTCTCGCTGCCGCCGGCGCTCTCGAAGCTCCTGGGGTCGTCGTTCCGCTACAGCGAGGAGGGGACGTTCGACAAGGCCACCAAGGTGTGGCGATGGAAGCTCGTGCCCAGCGCCATGGCCGACAAGATTCGCGTGGAGGGCGTGCTGCGCGCCACCGAGCTCGGACCCGAGAAGGTGCGTCGCGACATCGAGCTGCAGATCGAGGCCAAGGTCTTCATGGTCGGCGGCCTCATCGAAGAGACCTTCCAGAAGCAGCTCTCCCAGGGCTGGACCAAGGGCGCCGACATCCAGAACCAGTGGCTTCGGGCGCAGCGCGCCGCGACGTGAGCTTCAGCGAAAGCCGAGCCCGAGCGCCTGCGCGACCGGCGCATCGATGAGGGTGCGCTCGCCTTCTCTCTTGCGGCCCAGACCGAAGCAGTCGTCGTAGCCCCACAGCGCCCAGCCGATGCCGAGTGCGTCGGCTGCGCTCGCGGTGTCGCGGATCCAGGCCACGCGCGCGTTCGGGTCGACGTCCTTGCAGTATGCACCGAACTCGCCCATCCAGGCGTGCACGTGGTGGTGCGCGGCCCAGTCGCGAACCCGGGTGAGCCGATCGCGGATCGTCTCCGCGGACCATCCCTCGCTGCAGTACTTGCGGAGGGTGCCGCGGGCGGCCTCGGTCTTCGCCCGGGCGATGGCCACTTCGCAGGCGGCCCCCGTGACCGGGTAGGGAACGCCGTGTAGATCCGCGAGCCCCGGATCGGCCCAGGTGGCCCCCTGGTGCGTGAACGGGAACGGCTCGTAGAAGTGGAAGGAGTAGACCACGTTGGCGTCGGCCACCGGGGCAAGCGCCAGCAGACCGTCGATGCCGCCCCAGGCGCTGCCGGTGACGATGAGCGTGTGCGACGGCGCGGCGCCCCGGAGCGTCGTCACGAAGCGCGCTTGCATGGCGCTCCAGTCGTTGCCCCGCCCTTCGAAGCGTGGCTCGTTGAGGATCTCGAAGAACAACCGCTCGGGATCCCTCCCTCGGTAGCGGGTGGCGAGCGCGGTCCAGAACGAGAGCATCGCCGCCACGTAGTCGGGCATCGTCTCCCAGGCGGCTTTGTCGTCGTCTTGCAGGTCGAGCACCACGCCCAGATCCTGCGCGAGGATGCGATCGATGGCGGCGTCGAGGAGCTGGATCTCCGGCTTCGGCGTGCCCGGCGCATCCGGACGCAGAAGCAGCTTCGGCGCCACCACCAGCCGCACCGCAAGGATGCCCGCTTGCCGAAGGGAGGCGAGCTCGGGGGCGCCGAGGTACCCCGCGAAGTGCGCCGGGCTCCCGCCGTTCTCCGGGAGCCAGAACCACCGGGTGACGTTCACCGCGCGGCGCAAGCGCTCGAGGCGCGCCGGGGGTACGGCGGCCCGCGTCGACGGACCCGCCGGGGCGTTCACCGGGGTTGGGTGCGTAGTGCACGCAACGAGCAACGTCACCGCAATCGTTGCGCGTACCCAACCCATACGTCGCACCCTACTCCGCCCGGGCCACCGCGGAAAGGCTTCGAAAGTCCTCCCGGGGTGGCCGGAGTCGCGATACACACCGCATGGCGATGACCACCTCGACGAAAGTGTCACTGCAGGACCTCTCCGTGGGGCCGGCACCCGCGGACGCGCTCGCGCCCGTGAAACCGCGACTCCGCGGGGTGCTGCATCAGGTGTCGTTCTTCGTGGCGCTGCTTCCCATCGCGGCGCTCTGGTCGAGCACCCGCTCGTCCGCCGGTGGCCTGGCGGTGCTGGTGTTCGGCGCGACGCTGGTGAACCTCTTCGGAACGAGCGCCTGCTATCACCGCATCGACTGGCAGCCGGCGGCGCGGGCGCGCATGCGGCGCCTCGATCACGCGGCCATCTTCCTCCTCATCGGTGGTGGCTACACGCCGCTGTTCGCGCTCGTGAACCCGGAAGGCGCGGGTCACGGCGCGCTGCTGACCATCTGGATCGGCGTCGCGGTGGGCGTCGTCAAATCCTTGGCCTGGCCCCATGCGCCCAAGTGGCTCACTGCGCTCCTGTGCGTGGGGCTCGGGTGGATGGTGATCTTCCAGGTGGTGCACCGGGCTCCGCTCATCGGCCCCGCGTCGGTGGCGATGCTGGTTGCCGGCGGCGTCACCTACAGCCTCGGCGCGCTGGTGTACGCGCTCAAGCGGCCGAATCCTTGGCCTCGCGTGTTCGGGTACCACGAGGTGTTTCACGCGCTGGTGTGCCTTGCCAGCGGGTTCGTGTTCGCCCACGTCGCGCTGGTGGTACGAGCCGTCGGCGGCTGAGCGTGGGCCTCACGCAGCGCTGCGGCCGCGCCCTGGGCGATGCCGCGGCCGATCTTCAGCGCGATGGTCATGATCGGCAGCTGTGAGTTCACGCCCAGGCTGGTGGGCAGCACGCTGCCGTCCGCCACGAAGAGGTTTTCGACCTGGAAGGTCTCGCCGCTCTCGCGCACCACCC
>JABFRG010000144.1 GCA_013141295.1 Polyangiaceae bacterium | reverse complement strand
CTCCGACTCCGTCCGCGGACGCATGGCGCAATCGCGCGGAGCTCGTTGCAAACCGACACAGCCTGCGTGCGCAGAACATTCACTTGACGGCCCTCGCGACGGCGAGCGAGCATCATCGATCATGGTGGGATGCAAGTTGCTCGCGGAGAGTCGCGTGATGGGCGTGCAACCTCGCGCACGTGGTGCGCGCTGTCTCGTCGAGGTGGGGGGCTAGATCGCAATGGGGCGGTTATCGGGGACCGAGACGGCGCTCGCGCTCGTGGTGGCTTTCATCGAGAAAGACACGTGGACGCAGGCCGATCTCGCGCGTCGACTGGACGTGGGCGTCGCGGCGCTGCGCAAGCGACTTCACGAGCTCATCGAAGCGGGCGTGCCGCTCGAGCGCGAGGAAGACTCGCCCCATGTGTACTGGAGTGTGCCGAAGAACTGGATTCCCAGCGGCGTACGCTTGGATCCCTCGGACGTCGCCGAGCTGCTGCGGCTCCTCGCGCGATTGCCCTCGAGCGCGCTCCGGAATCGCATTGCCACGCGTGTTCTGCAAGGTACCGCCCACGCCCGCCCGCGCACCACCGAGCCGCCGCCCGCCGTGCTGGTGCCCGCGCTCGATCCCCACGAGGAGCGCTGGCTCTCCACCGTCGAAGACACCACGCGCGCCTCCGAGGTCCTGAGCCTCAACTACCTTTCCACCAGCGGCGGCGGCATGCAGCTTCGGCAGGTGTCGCCGCACCGGGTCCTCGTCGGTCCCCCCGCGCGCTTCCTCGCCACCTGCCATCGCGACGGCGAGCTGAAGTGGTTCCGCGTCGACCGCGTCCTTCGGGCCGATAGCGCCGGCAAAACCGACTACCGCGCCCGCTCCACCGACGAGCTCGACGACGCGGTGCGCTTCAGCGTGAACGGATTCCGCAGCGGCGGCGCCCTCACCCGCGTCGCCTTCCACGTGCGCGATCCCGAGGCCCGCTGGGTCCAGGGCAACCTCCCGCAGCCGCTCGCCTCCGACCCGGTGCGCGGCGGCATTCGCGTGCACGGCGAGACCGCCGCCGTCATTCAAGTCGCGCGCTTCGTGGTGGGCCTCGGCGGTGCTGCAGTGCCGGAGACGCCGGAGCTCAGCGCCGTGGTGCGCGATCTCGCGGAGGCCGCGTTGGCCAGCCTCGAAAGTACTGCGCAGAAGACCAGTCGTGAAGATAGAGCGCTCGTCGACGCTACGACGAGTGGGGAGGCCGAATGACGATGGTGGAAGCGGAGAACAGCTCGATTCTTGACACGCCGGTTGAGCAATTGCGGCTCCCCACGCGCATGGGGAACTTCGCGGAAGCCAAGGGCCTGCGAACGCTGCGCGATCTCGTCATGCGCCACCCGACCGAGCTGCTCATGGAGCGGAACCTGGGCAGAAAAAGCATTCGCGATACGCGCGCGGCCATCGAGCCGCTTCTGGGCATGAGCTGGGAAGAGGCGAGCACCGGAGCGCCCGTAGAAGGGCCGGGATCGGAAGCTGGGCCCGCGGCGTCGCGGGAGCCTTGGGACGCACTCGAGGCGACGTTGCCAGAGGCGGCCTTGCAGCGGAGCCTGGACGACACGACGCTTCCCGCGCGGTTGCGATCCTTCGCGGAAGCACGAGGTCTTCGTACGGTGCGAGACCTGGTCCACGTGCGAGCGGCGGAGCTGCGTACGTCACCCAACATGGGCCGTGGAACCTTACGCGACGGCGCGGCGGCACTGGGGCGGCTGGCGAGCACCGAGGATCGGGAGGTACGCGCAGCGGAATGGCGCACGATCTTGCTCCGCGGGCTCGCGGCTCTGCCCATGCGAGAGCGCATGGTGCTCACCCAGCGGTCCGGCGTCGCCGGTCCCATTCCCACCTTGGCGGAGCTGGGGGTCAGCCTCGGGGTGTCGCGGGAGCGGATTCGTCAGCTGGAGCAACGAGGCGCCGAGGAGCTCCGCCGGGGCTCCGCCGACGTACTCGGGCTAGGACCTGCCTTCGCGGCCGTGGCACCGGCGTTCGTCGAACGTCTCGACCGGGTCGTCGAGGAAGGGGTCGCCGTCGTGAACCGGGTCGAGGACGACGTACCTCCACTCGCCTTCCTGCTCACCACCGTGTTGCCCGAATCCGGCCTTCACACGTTCGAGCACGACGGAACTGCGTATTTCGGCAAAGCCACCGAATCCATCTTTCTCGAGAAGCTCGGCACGCTTCAGCGGGTGTGCGAGGGCCTCGTGTTCCCGCTCGACCGCGCTGGCCTCGAAGACCGCTTGCGCGCCGGCGCTCGCCTCACCGCCGACGAGATGCCCGTGCTCTTCGAGCTGGTGCGCGGCGCGTTCACGGAGGAGGCCGGCCGGGTGGTGGGCTACGGCACCAAGCGCGACGACACGATCATCGCGTTCCTGCGCGCCCACGGAAGGCCCCTCCACGTTTCCCAAGCGATCGCCGCCGTGGGAGGCAGGTGCCGCATGCCCGACGAGGTCATCTGGGTCGACCGCGGCATGGTCACCCTCCCGGAGCTGGTCCCCGATTTTCTCACGTGGCGCGCGCGCCTCGGGCCGGTCGTCACCATGCTCATCGCCGAGCACGGTGAAGACCGTCAATGGACCACCGCGGAGCTCCTCCCGCTGCTCGGCACCGTGGCCGATCTGCCCGAGTGGATGAACCAACATGCGCTCGGCTCGCTGCTGAAGGACGCGCCGGGCATCGCGTACCTCGGACGAAACGTCGTCACGCTCGCGTCCGCGGGCACCGGCGACCGCAGCTACGTGCTCGACGTGGTCGAGGGCGTACTTGAATCCGCAGGCGCTCCGCTGACGGAGGCCGACCTCAAGGAGCGCGTCCGGGAGACGCGAGGCTTGTCGGACCTCACGTGGAGCATGCTCCGGATGAAGCCGCCCTTCCTCCTGCTCGACGGCGGTCGCGTCGGCTTGGCGCCCCGCGACGTTCCCGGCGGCATCGCAGCAACCAAAGCGTTCACCGACGCGAGCTTTGCGTGGCTCGAAGGCCGAGAACGTGGCGTCGTCGCGCGCGAGCTCGCCGACTTCGTGCGCACCCAACCCGGTCCCGTCTGCGACTGGGATATCCGCCTCACCCGCTCGGTGCTCCGGCACGACGGCCGCTTCCGCCAGGCGCACGGTGGCGGCCTCGGTCTCGCAGCGTGGGGCGAAACCCGCGCGCGCACCCAGCGGCAGGCCGTCGAGCAGGTCCTCGCCGGCCGCAATCGCGTTCCGCTCGACGAGGTCATCGCCGCCGTCCCCACCGTGAGCGGCGATCCCATTCCCAAGGAGCGCCTTGCCCTTCTCGTGAAGGAGTGCGGCGCCAAGCTCACGCACGGCTTCGTGGTTCGGGATGCTGCGCCGCGGTCGGCTCCCCTCGAGCCGCAGTCGTGGGCGATGCGCGTTCCCGAGCGGTCGGCAGCGACGTTCGAGCACTACCTACGCGATGCGCGGCCTGCCGCTGCCTTGCGGGACGCCCTCGTGGAATGGCACGCCGCCCTTCTCGACAGCGACAGCTGGGCGATTGATAGGGACCAGGTGCGTGACTTGTTCCGCCGCGCGATGCGCTTGTTGGAGAAGGCGCCGGAGGCGGCCGAGGTGCGGGCCGCGGTGGAGTACCTGGTGTGCGTCAGTGACGCAGAGAGCGATCTCGTGGTCGGCGGGTTGGATGACGATGCAGCGGTGCTGGCGGTGGTGGAAGCAGCGCAAGGGAGTGCAGCATGACGACGTATGCAGATTGGTGGTGGGCAAGTGCTCGGCTCTGGAGGTCCCATGTCCACGGACTTTGACGCGCGCTTTCGCCTGGTGACTGGCCGAGAGCCCTTCCCCTGGCAGCGAGCCCTGTACGAGCGCTTCATGGAGAACAAGCTGCCGGAGCGGGTCATCCTGCCTACGGGACTCGGAAAGACGTCCATCGTGGCGCTCTGGTTGCTCGCGCTCGCCGCCCATGCCCCGATGCCCAAGCGGCTCGTGTACGTCGTGAACCGCCGAACGGTGGTCGACCAGACCACTCGAGAGGTGGAGCGGCTTCAGAAGCATGCCGAGGCACTCGGTCTCGCGCAGGGCCTGGCCGTCTCGACGCTTCGGGGCCAGCACGTGGACAACCGCGCGTGGTCGGCGGATCCGGCGCGGCCGGCGGTGATATGCGGCACGGTCGATATGATCGGCAGCCGCCTGCTCTTCAGCGGGTACGGCGCCGGATTCAAGACCCGCCCGCTGCTTGCGGGGTTCCTTGGCCAAGACTCCCTGATCGTCCACGACGAAGCGCACCTCGAACCGGCGTTCCAGCGCTTGTTGGAGTCCATCCAGGCCGCGCAGGCGCAGACGGCCGATGGCGGTCCCCGGCGCATGCGACTCATCGAGCTCACTGCGACCTCTCGAGGCGGTGCCGCGGACGAGTTCGGCCTGGGCGCCGACGACGAGCAGAACCCCGGCGTGTTGCAGCGAATTGGCTCCAGGAAGAAACTAACGCTGCACCCCCATGGGCCCAAGGATCTGGTCGAAGGTGTCTGCGCTCGGGCACTCGAGTACCGCGAGTCGAACGCCGCGATCCTGGTGTTCCTACAGACCGTCGATGCCGCTGGCAAGGTCACCGAGGCCCTGAAGAAGGCGAACCTCCAGGTGCGAATGCTCGCAGGCACGATGCGGGGCAAGGAACGCGACCAACTTGTGGACTCGGATCCGGTATTCCAGAGATTCCTCCCAGAAGGCGACAGAAAGCCGGAGGCAGCGAGCGGGACTGTCTACCTCGTATGCACGAGCGCGGGCGAGGTGGGAGTCAACATCTCTGCGGACCATCTCATCAGCGACCTGACGCCCTTCGACTCGATGGCCCAGCGCTTCGGCCGGGTGAACCGGTTCGGCCTTCGGAGCGACACCGAGGTGTCGGTGTTTCATCCCGAACCAGGAGCCATGGACGCGTCGAATTGGGAGCAAGCTCGCGCGCGTACGCTCGCCATTCTCGAGAGCTTGAAGGGTGACGTGAGCCCACGAAGTCTCGCGCGGATCGACGCCGAGGCGCGCAAGAACGCGTTCACTCCTGCGCCTCAGATACTCAAGGTGTCGGAGATGCAATTCGACGCGTGGACACTCACGAGCATTCGGCAGGATCTTCCTGGCCGCCCCTCTGTCGAGCCCTACCTGCACGGGGTAGCGGAATGGGAACCGCCGCAAACAAAGGTGGCGTGGCGCGACGAGGTCGACCTCATCTTGCTCGATACGCAGCTTGGCAAGCGACTGCTTCCGAGCGCGGACGACCTCCTCGCCGACTACCCCCTCAAGCCCCACGAGCTGCTCACGGACTCGACCACGCGGGTTGTATCGACCTTGCTCGACGCCGTCGACCGCCACCCGCCAGACTGGGACCCGCCGATCTGGGTGGTGACGGAGTTCGGCGTGGAGGCCAAGGCTTCGCTGCGCGTGTTCGTGGCCGGCGACAAGAAGCGACTGGAGCAGCGTCTTGCCAATACCACCCTGCTGCTTTCGCCGCGGTTCCTCCCCCCAGACGGCGGGTTCCTTCGCGCTAGCCCTCGGGACGAGGGCGGCACGGGCGACGTGTCTGCCCTCGAGCCCGCAACGAACTACGCGGATGCGCTTCGCCGCTACCGGGTGCTGTCTGCCGTCGCGAATCCGGCGCAAGACCCGGGAATGCGCAGGATTCGGAGCATCGACTTGCGTGAGGAGGACGAGAACGCGGAAGCCGCGGACGACGAGGACGCTAGCCACCGGTATTGGAACTGGTACGAGTCGGCTCGCTCAGCCGACGGGGAAGGCTCGCGGAGCACCAGCCAGCGCGTCACGTTGGACGTGCATCTCCGAGACGTTGCACGTGCAGCCGAGCGGATCTGTTCCACGTTGAACCTGGGTGAGCTTGCCCAATTGGTCGTGAAGGCGGGCGCACTCCACGACGTGGGCAAGCGACGGCGAGTCTGGCAGCTGAGCATCGGCAACGCCACGTGCCCCCCCTTCCTCGCGAAGAGCGGTCCGGAGGGCAAGCCGCGCGAGGGGACCAAGTACCGGCACGAGCTCGGCTCGATTCTGGACGAGGAGACAGGCAGGATCCTGGCCGGGCTCTCGGACGAAGACCGCGACCTGGTGCTTCATTTGGTGGCAGCTCACCACGGCCGTGCGCGGCCGCACTTTCCGGACGAGGAGCTCTTCGACCCGGAGGTTCGCGGCGTCGATGTGAAGGACACCGGCCTCGAGGTGATTCGCCGCTTCGCGCGGCTACAGCACCGATATGGAAGATGGGGGCTGGCGTACCTCGAATCCCTGCTCCGCGCGGCGGACTACGCCGCAAGCGCCGACCCCACGCCGGAGGAAGCAACATGACCATCGTCGTCGACGTAGACCCAACGAATCCTGGCCACTTCTTTGCGGCATGCGGCCTGATGGAGCTTGCGTCGCGAGCAAGCAAAGCCCCGATTTTTGCGCGGTTCGACGGGCCAGCGTTCGTCGTCGACACCCCGCGAACCCTGACGGAGCTTCTGTGCGGGCTGGTCGACGGCGGGCTTCGAGCCGTCGACACCGAAGAAGACGCGCACGGCGACGACGAGGAGGCCGGCTCCGGAGCCGCTGCGCCCATCGAGGTCGGGACCAAGCCGCCGCTGCTCCTGGACTGGTGGCAGGATGTACGCCACGGGCGCGACCTCAAGTTGTGGGCCGGCACCATGAACGGTCCGCGCATCGCGCAAGCGATGCTCTCGGCCATTGCCGACCCAGCCCTCCATACTGGCCGGATCTTCGACCATGCCACCGTGGTCATGGATCCCGAGAGCCCAAGCAAGAAGGTGGAGCCCTTCTACTTCGACGCGCGACGCGCGGGCAATGCCAGCTCCCGAGACGTGGGGTTCGCGCCGAACGATCTGAAGCTGGAAACGCTAGCCTTCCCCGCGGTCGAGATCCTTTGCCTCATCGGGCTCCAGCGGTTCCGTCCTTGGCCAGTGCCCGAACAGCGACGGGTATTCGACTACTGCACCTGGAGCGAATGGCTGCCCATCCTGGTCGCTCCTTCGGTGGCGTGCGGCATAGTGCACGTGCCGTCCACGACACGATATCGATTCGAAAGTTGGTTCCGTACCAGCCAGCGAAAACACAAGGCCTTCAAGCCTGCACGCCTGATTTCTCAAGGAGGTTTGTCATGACGAACGCGATCGACACGTATCTCACTCCCAACGGTCCCGCGGCCCTGGTGCTCCGCGATGAGCTCGCGCCGGTGGAAGGAGGAGATGCGCCGCTCTTCCCGCCGACCTTCGCCTCGGGTGACAGCTTTCCCGGCGGCTACAACATCGACGGCGATGGGCCCAACAGCATCTGTCTCATCGATAGCGTCGGCTCCCAGGCCAATCGAATCGAGCCGATCTTTCGCACTGATCCGTATGCTGCACTCGTGCCACAGATCGATATCCGTGCGGGCGAAAGAACCGTCAGCATTTTCGACGCTGGCCATCGAGCGGGCGACGCCATCGTGCGATGCTCGGAGCTTCAGGAGGAGCTTGACGCTGCGTTTCGCGCACTCCTGCGCGGCGACGCCGTTCCGCTTGCCAAGATCGCACCAACGTCGTTGGTCTTCGGCGTTTGGGACTCGCGCAACACGCAGGCGAAGGCGCCACGCGTCTTTGCTTCAACGATTCGGGCCTACGACGTCCAACGCCTCACCCGGTCGGCACAGTACAATCCTGCAACGGAGTACGTGAATACGGGCATGCTTGACGAAGCGCCTGACGCTGCGACGAAGAAGGCGTATGCCGAGCGCGGCTTCATCCACGTCCCTGCAAGCGCCTCCCATGGTGGAATCATCGCCCGCGGAGGGATCCGTCGCGATGCAACACTCAGCCTTGCGGCCCTGAGCTTGATCCGCGGCATCGACCCCGAACAGACCAAGAAAGTGCAGGAGTATGTCCTCGGACTGGCTCTCGTCGCGCTCACGTGGAACGCGTCCGGGTACCTGCGCCAAGGATGCAATCTCGTCTTGAGCTCCGAGAAGGGCGAGGCAAGGAAAGCTGAGGAAGTCTATCGCACCGGCGAGCGAAAGAAGCTCACGGTCAGCCACGAAGATGCGCTGGCATATGCCACGAAGGCAGCGAAGACATTCGGGGTCGGACCGAGCCGCTCTGTGGAATTCGACAAAGAGCGCGCCAAGCGCGACGTCGCGGGCGACGGCGAGAAGAAGGCGGCCAAACCCAAGAAGGCGAAGCCGTGAGCGAGCAGAATCGCTCGCTCGTTCTGACGGTGCGATTTCTCCAGCGGCTCAGCCACGGCCGGGGTCAGGACGGGATGCCGGAGTGGCCGCCTTCGCCGCTTCGCTTGTTTCAGGCGATGGTCGCCAACGGCGTTGGACGAGCCCCCGACCCGCGGTCGCTCGAGGCAACCCTGGCCGCACTCCGATGGCTCGAGACACTTCCTGCGCCCGAGATCTTCGCGCCGTCCGTGGTTCTCAACACGAAGGGGGATCCGCGAGTGGGCGGCTACCGCTCCTATGTCCCGGACAATATCGGCGACAAGGTTGCGCGGTCTTGGTCCGCTGGCCGAGAAGCCAGCCTTGGCGACTACCGAACGGAGAAGGATGTCCGGTCGGTTGTGCTGGAAGGCGAGCTCGTCGTATATCGCTATGCGGCGGACGCCGCAGGACTTGAGTCTCATCTCGCGGCGGTGTCCAGTGCAATGCGCTCCCTGACCCATCTGGGCTGGGGAATCGACATGGTCGTGGGGGATGCGCAGGTGTGCACCACCAGCCCGGCAGACTCGAATGTAGAGCACTGGCTGCCAGCACGTTCCGGCGAAACCGCACTACGCCGACCCGTGGCCGGGACGCTCGACGCGCTCGAGCGACGCCACGGTGACTTCCTGAGACGGTTCGCAACGCGCGACACGTTCGTACCTGTCGGCCCTCTCGGTGTGTACGCAGAGCAGCACTACGCTCGCTCGACCTACGTGGCGGAGCGGCCCGTCGCGGCGTTCCGCCTGGTTGAGCCGTTGTCGGGAGATCGGCTCTCCTTCGATCCCGAAAGACGAGCACGGGATGTTTCAGCGTGGCTGCGACACCGCGCAGGCCAGGTTGCCGAGGGCTGGCCGTACGGCGATACCCGCGGCTTGATCTACGGCCACGGCGACGCCCAAGGCTCTGCGGACCGCATCTCCTACATTCCCGTTCCGACCGTATTGCCTCCTCGAACGAAGGGAGGTAAGTGGCACGTTGGAGACATCGCGCGCGTGCTGCTCACCGGTCCGGTAGGTCGGGACGCCGAAGTGCTGTGGCTTCGGGATCAGCTGCTCGGCACCGATCTACAGTGGGCGGACCGGGCGGTCGCGACGCTCGAGTTCCTGCCCGACCAAGACTGGGTATTGGGCCGGTACCTGCCGGGCAAGGGCGCGACGACCTGGACGACCGTCACACCGGTCGTCCTACCTGGGTTCGACGACGGGGCGGACAAGAAGACGGAGAAGCTCATCCGAAAGGCGCTACGCCAGGCGGGACTCGGCGACGAGCTCGCGGAGCAAGCCGAGCTGGATTGGGGAGGAGCTGGCTTCCTTCCTGGACTGCGGCACGCCCGAGCGTACGCCGCACCGGACAAGGTTGCCGGCCCCCAGGTTCACGTGCGAGCACGCTTTCCAAGACGCGTTCGTGGTCCGCTGGCCATTGGTTCGGGCCGACATCGCGGTGTGGGGACCTTCGTGGCCCTCGAGGCAGAATGAGCACCTCGACGCACAGAGCTTTGCGGCCACACCTCTCTGCGTCGAGGTCGTCGTGAGTGAACGCAAGGATGTCTCTGCAGAGCGCCAGTCCGAGGCCGAGACCACGCTGCCGCGAGCGAAGGCGCTCCCACTCTCGCTCCGGGCGCGGGAGGCGCCTGCGATTGTTCCCGCGCGGATGATCAACGAGGTGCTGTTTTGCGAGCGCTTGCTCTACCTCGAGTGGGCGCAGGGGGAGTGGGCGGACAATGCGTTCACGGCCGATGGGCACGCGGTTCACGCGCGCACGAACGGCACCAAAGGCGACCTGCCGGCGGTGGCGGAGGAGGACCGCGAAGGGCAGGCGCTTCAGCAGGCGACGAGCGTGTGGTTGACGTCGGAGCGACTGGGCATGACGTCGAAGATCGACTTCGTCGCAGAGTCCTCATCGGGAGAGGTGCTGCCCATCGAGTACAAGCGCGGCCACGCGCCCGACCTTCCGGAGGGCGCGTATCTGCCGGAGCGCGCGCAGGTGGCGGCGCAGGTCATGCTGCTGCGGGACCAGGGGTACCGCGTTCCGAACGGCGCCATCTACTTTGCGGGCAGCAAGCGGCGCGTGCCCATCGTGGTGGACGAGGCTCTCGAGCGGATTGTGCGCACCGCCGTGGCGCGCGCCCGGGAGCTGGTCGCACTTGGGGAGATGCCACCGCCTCTGGTCGCGGATCCGAAGTGCGGCGGCTGCTCGCTCTCGGGGATTTGCCTTCCCGACGAGACGCGGCTGCTGCGGGAGCACCACGAGGACGCGCGCCTGGTACCGGCGCGCGATGACAAGTTGCCAGTACATGTTCAAGCGTACGGAGCTCGCGTCGGCATCGTCGGCGACGAGCTCGAGATCGTGACCAAGGACGAGAAGGTGCGCGCCCGGCTGAGCAACACGTCGTCGGTAAGCCTCTACGGGAACGTGCAGCTGTCGTCGCAGGCGGCGCGAACACTGCTCGAGCATGGCATTCCCACCGCGATGTTCTCATTCGGCGGCTGGTTCGCGGGAATGCTGGTGGGTCTACCCAGCAAGAACATCGAGCTTCGAATGGCGCAGCACGCGAAGCTCTCGGATTCTGCCTTCTGCGTGAACATGGCCCGTCGGCTCGTGGCGTCGAAGATTCGCAACTGTAGGACCCTGCTGCGCCGCAACGATACGGCGGCGTCACCGGTCGTGCTCTCGGAGCTGGAGCAGTTGGCCAAGAAGGCCGAGGCCTGCGAGGCAATCGAATCCTTGCTGGGAATCGAGGGAACCGCCGCCCGCGTGTACTTTGGGGCGTTCACCGGAATGCTGAAGGCAGCGCCCGACCTCGGAGCTCAGTTCGACAGCGAAGGCCGCAATAGGCGGCCACCGCGGGATCCCGTCAACGCACTGCTCTCGTTCGCCTACTCGCTGCTCACCAAGGACCTCACCGTGGCGGTCACGCTTGCCGGACTGGAGCCGATGCTCGGCGTCTACCATCAGCCAAGGTTCGGCCGCGCCGCGTTGGCCTTGGACTTGATGGAGGAGTTTCGCCCCATCATCGCGGACTCGGTGGTGATCTCCGCGCTGAACAATGGCGTACTGGACGACGGCGACTTCGTGGTGCGTCGCGATAGCGCGGCCCTTTCGCCCAGTGGCCGCAAGAAGTTCCTGCTGGCGTACGAGCGGAGAATGGACCAGCTGGTGACCCACCCGGTGTTCGACTACCGCATCAGCTACCGGCGCGTACTCGAGGTCCAGGCTCGTCTCTTCGGACGCGTTCTCATGGGCGAGGCCGACGAATACCCCAGCTTCCGGACGAGGTAGCCGTGCGCCAAGCCTTCGTCGTCAGTTACGATGTGTCGTGCCCCAAGCGGCTGCGGCAGGTCTTCAAGTTGATGCGTGGCTACGGTGAGCACATTCAGCTCTCTGTCTTCCGTTGCGAGCTTTCGCCGCGTGAGTTCGCCGAGATGCGAGCGCGGCTGGCATCGACGATCCACCACGCCGAGGACCAGGTGCTCTTCGTGGATATCGGTCCGGTCGACGGGCGCGGCGCCACCGCTATTTCGGCCATCGGTAAGCCCTACACCGAACCGGAAAGGTGTGCGATCATCGTGTGATGTTCAGGCGCCTGAACACGGGCGTCCAGTGACTGAACACGGAGCACGATGAAATCCAAGTCGACCGCGCTCGTAGTTTCCAAAGGAACAGCCGCCGCATCGGCCGCCACCAAGCGAGCCGAGGCGCTCCTCGAGCTCATTGCCCGACGCAAGGCGCGCATCGCCGAGGACTTCTACGACATCGGCGAGGCGCTGCGAGAGATTCTCGACAAGAAGCTGTACGTCGCCCTCGGCCACCGCTCATTCGGCGAGCTCCTGGAGAAGCGCGCCGTCATGGGCCGCACCCAAGCGTCGAAGCTCGTGAGCATCGCGCGCGCCATGCCGCGGAAGGAGGCACTCGACCTCGGGCCCGAGAAGGCCTACGCGTTGCTCCAGTACACGCGCGCCACCCCGGAGGGGGACTCCGTGGCAAGCGTCCTTGCGGAGGGAGTCCGCACGAAGGGCCGAAGGCGCTCGGTCGCAGCGGTCTCGTCGAGAGCCGTGGCTACGGAGGCGAAGGCGCTCCGCGACAAGGGCCGCAAGGTTTCCGAAGCCGAGCGAGATGGGCGCCGGGCGGCACGCGCGGCCCAGGCTTCTCTGCGCGCCCATGGCTTCGAGGTACGGGTCGAGGCCGAAGCAACCGGGAAGGTCTGGGGCGCCCGAATCCACGTCGGCGTAGACGACCTCGACGCATTGGTCCGCGCGGCCACGCGAGCGGTGAAGTAGCGCGAATTCTCCGGGCGGCGCTCGCTGCCCCTAGGTCTTTGAAATTCTTGAACCCTGTGCCGGCGTTCTGCGAGCGCACGCCGGCACAGGGTGATATTGTCGAAGCGCTCGCAATGTGGAGGTCGAGTATCCGGAAGCATTGGTTTCCTGCTCGACCCCCATCTCCGCGGTGAAGACCGCGGCCCCGTTGAAGCGCTGCAGCCATGGCCGCCGCTCGGAAGAACCCCCACCATCTCCGCGGTGAAGACCGCGGCCCCGTTGAAGCAGTTCCTGGATCGGGGGTTCGCCCTCAAGG
>JABFRG010000460.1 GCA_013141295.1 Polyangiaceae bacterium | reverse complement strand
GGACGGTACGCCGTCATTCTTGCGGGCGGCGCCGAAGGTGCCGGTCCACGGTGCGAGGTCGACCGTCCCCTCGGCCGGCACCGGCTTCGCGGACCGGGTGCTCTTCGCGCTCTTCGGGGCTCGCGGCGGAGCGGCGACGGCGTTGGAAGCACTTCCGAGCACCAGGGTAGAGACGACGGAAACGAGAGCGCATCGCTTGAACATGCGACCCCATCGGCCCCGGTGGGCGCGGGTTGCGCAGAAAGACCTACAGACGAACGAAGGCCCGCGTTCCTTGCGGAGCGCGGGCCTCGAGACTCCCGAAGGAGCGGGCGAATCACATGTGCGCGATGAGGTTGTCGCCGAACTCGCTGCACTTGACCTCGGTGGCGCCTTCCATCAGACGCGCGAAGTCGTAGGTGACCTTCTTGGAGGCGATGGATCCGTCCATGCCCTTGATGATGAGATCGGCGGCTTCGGTCCAGCCCAGGTGCCGGAGCATCATCTCGCCGGAGAGCACCACGCTGCCCGGGTTCACCTTGTCGAGGTCGGCGTACTTCGGCGCGGTGCCGTGGGTCGCCTCGAAGATGGCGTGACCGGTGAGGTAGTTGATGTTGCCGCCGGGCGCGATGCCGATGCCACCCACCTGCGCCGCGAGGGCGTCGGAGAGGTAGTCGCCGTTGAGGTTCAAGGTCGCGATGACGTCGAACTCCTTGGCGCGGGTGAGCACTTGCTGGAGCGTGATGTCGGCGATCGCGTCCTTGATGAGGACCTTGCCCTTGGCGAGCTCGGCCTTCTGCTCGGCGTTGGCGGCTTCTTCGCCCTTGGCTTCCTTGGTCTTCTCCCACTGCGACCAGGTGTAGACCTTGCCCTCGAACTCGCGCTCGGCCAGGGCGTAGCCCCACTTCATGAAGGCACCTTCGGTGAACTTCATGATGTTGCCCTTGTGCACGAAGGTGACGCTCTTGCGCTTCGCATCGAGGGTGTACTGGATGGCCGACCGCACGAGGCGCTCGGTGCCCTCCTGGGAGACCGGCTTGATGCCGATGCCGCTCGTGCCCGGGAAGCGGATCTTCTTGTAGTCCTTCGGGAACTCCTTCTCGATGAAGGCGAGCAGCTTCTGGACCTCGGGCGACTTCGCCTCGAACTCGACGCCGGCGTAGATGTCTTCGCAGTTCTCGCGGAGGATCACCATGTCGACGTCTTGCGGGCGCTTCACCGGGCTGGGCACGCCGTTGAACCAGCGCACCGGGCGGAGGCACACGTAGAGGTCGAGGAGCTGCCGGAGCGCCACGTTGAGCGAGCGGATACCGCCGCCGATGGGCGTGGTGAGCGGGCCCTTGATGCCCACGAGATAGGTGCGGAAGTCTTCGACGGTCTGGTCCGGGAGCCAGTTGTTGAACTTCTGGAACGCCTTCTCGCCGGCGTAGACTTCGTGCCAGGCGATCTTCTTCTTGCCGCCGTAGGCCTTGGCCACCGCGGCGTCGAGCACGCGCACCGAGGCGCGCCAGATATCGCGTCCGGTGCCATCGCCCTCGATGAACGGGATGATGGGGTTGTCCGGGACGTTGAGCTTGTTGCCGGCGCCCATCGTAATCGGCTGGCCTTGCGGTGCACTCATGGCGATAAATCCTCCGAGGGTTCCGCTCACTAGAGCGGGCCGAAGGACGTACCACGCGGGCGCGCGCGTCTCAACGCCGCCGTTCGGGCAATCTTTGCGGGCTGCGGCTCAGGTCCGGGTCAAGGTCGCGCGGCAGCGGCCTCGGCCGGGCGCGCGGGCCCCATTCCCAGCGCGCCGCCGTACGCGCACCCGATGGCCAACAGCGCCACCAGCCGCTGCTTCATGACGCTCCAGGGGAGCCCTGCCGCGGTGCGTCGGGCGGCGAAGACCGACCCCACCGCGTCGAAGCCCACCAGCGCCGCAGCGGCGAACATCATCTCCGGGCGCCCTTGCATGGCGGTGAGCACCGCGCCCACGATGCCCGCGAGGAGCAGCACCGCCGTGGCGCCGTGGCGCGCGTAGAGGTGACCGCCGCCGAGGGGCACGAGCAGGCTCGCGGCGAACGCCACCCAGCTGCGGGGCGCCTCCGGCGGGAGCTCGCTCTGCCCTTCGCGGACAGCCTCCGGAAGCGTGAGCGGCTGCGGGCCTCGATACGGATCCACGTGGTGCCCGGCTGCGTGCAGCGCTTCGAGCACGCCCAGCGCGTCCTCGAGGCGGTCCTCCGGGACGTCCAGCCGGACGTCGTAGCCGATGGCGAAGACCGGCGTGCGGCCGTTGTTTCCGCGGACCCGCACCGGCACGTCGTGGTCCTCGAGAAACTGCCGGAGGACCTCGGCTTCCATGGGCTCGGAGAAGGCGCGGAGCTGGACCCAGATCATGGAAACAGTATGCCCCCGCTCGGGCGTTCGTGCCACGCGGGCGAGCGGCGCCGGGCTATAGTCGCGCCGATGCGAACGGCGGCCCGGGACATCGTCATCGTCGGTGGAGGCCCCGCGGGGCTGGTCACCGCGCTTTCGGCCATCACGCGAACGCCGTCCCTGGCGGCCCGCATCGTCGTCCTCGAGGGCGAGCGCTACCCC
>JABFRG010001130.1 GCA_013141295.1 Polyangiaceae bacterium | reverse complement strand
AACCACGCCGGTCGCTACGAAGACGGCAAGATCCCTGACCCGCTACCCGCACCCAAGTCGCGACTGCGGAGAGTCAAGTGATCGATCCTGCTATGCATTGTCCCGTCGGAGAAGAGCCACACCCAATGCGGTCTCAGGTGGAACGATATGACGCGTGAGAGGGCGGCGCAGGTGTTCGTGCCGCTCGGCTACGTCGAGAGCAGGGAGGAATATGCATCTCTTTGGCGACTCGGAGATCGCGCGGTTGGTCGACTGCCGAGCTCACAGCTATGGTGGAGCGCCTTGGGAAGCGAGCCACCGCGCGAGTCGCCTCGTCGGTAGGCGAACCTCGCGTTCGTCGTGCGCGAACCGCATGTTCGTCGACCCCGCTTCTTCCCAGAGCACCCCCTGCATTCTTCACCCGGACTGCATTGGCTCATCTCATGCAGACACGCATGCTCTTGCTCCAGCACACCCGCCAGTTCGAGAACGACGCGCTCGAGGCCCGGATGAAGCAGCTCCGCCCGAAGCCACCCAAGCGCTGAGCAGTCGACAGGTACCCCACGATGCGCTCGTTCCTCCCTACGTCCTCCCTCCTGCCGCTCGTCCTCCTCGCATGCACGAAGGCCGTGCCGGGAACCGTGGATCCCGCGCTTGCTGCGCCGGCAGCGCCCGCCGCACCGATCGGCCGAGGCGAGCCCATCGTGGACGCCGGCATCTCGGCGACAGCTAAACCCCCGGAGCCGCCGGAGGCTCTCGCGGCGCATCGCCCGCCCGGGCTCCCGAAGGACCCCGGCGCCACGTGTTGGCGGGTCTCCCGCGCGACCGACGGGAAGTGGACGTGGCGCGGCCTCCCCGTGTGCAAGCCGGTTGGGGGCAAGCCGTTCGGGGAATGTGGGCCAACGGACAACCCGTACTCCGGGACTGTGCCAGACCCTGCGCAAAAGGCGGCGCGCTTCCTCTTGCGACGGCAGAGTGATGGCACCTGCTTGGCGCTGGCACCCGACTGCGAATCGTGTTTCGAGCCCATCTGCGCGAATTGGGGCCCGGTTTCATGCCCTTTCGCGCGGTGAAGAAGAAGCTGCTTCCGGTTGCGCCAGCTGGCGGGCTCATCGACGTCAAGCAGTGCCGATGGTGTGCGTTGCGAACCTCGCGTTCGTCCGTCGCGAACCATGAGTTCGCCGGACGAGGCGCGTGCGCAAACGACGCCCGAGAAAGGTCGCCTTCCCGACGCAAACTCGCCATGGCTCATTTCATGCACGATCTGCGACCTTGCTCGACGGAGGTCCCATGTTCTCGCTGGACGTCACCAAGCTGCTCATTGCTCCCGCCGTGGTCACGGTCGCGGTCACGGCCTGCACCGCGGGCGCGGTCGACGGTGGAAGCGCGAACGACGGCGGGGCGACTGTCGACGCGGGGAGCGCCACCGACGGGTCTCCTGGCGATTCTGGCAACCCGACCGGGGATGGGGGATCGGTGGCGCCGCCATTCAAGATCGGAACGGGGACCGTTTACCACGTCGCGCCGGGCGGCTCCGACGGTGCCGACGGCAGCGCCGCAACCCCCTTCAAGACCATCAACCAATTCACCAATGTCGCCAAGGCTGGCGACACCGCGCAGATTCACGCGGGCAGGTACCGCGAGGACGTCAAGGACAACCCCGGCTTTCGCGGCAACGAAAGGCTGATCACCTTCGCAGCGCAGAGCTCCGGAGTTCCGGGCAACCCCATCACCGTGATGGCATTCCCTGGCGACGAGGGAAAAGTGATCGTCGACGGAGAGAATGTGCGGAACGGGATGCACGGGCGGGGGCAGGACTATTGGCAGGTTTATGGCCTGCGTTTCGAGAACGCGTTCCATAACGGCATTGGTCAGTACTCCCAAGCAGCCGTCGCAATCCCGAACGCGGACGACCTGGCGGTCGGGTGGCGCATCGAAAACTGCTACGTGCGCATCACGGGCTCCGTTCCGCTCGAGAATGGGACCGCGGTCGCCATGGGGGGAACGAAGGATTTTATCGTCCGAAACAACCGCATCGTCGCCACGTCGACAACCTTTGGCGTCCACGGGTATGGCCTCATCAACGCGCTCGTCGAAAACAACTACATCGAGGGCATGAACGGCATCTACTGGAAGGACCATCACCTCTCGTCCCTGAATCCACGAACGCCCGTCTTCGAGTCCGAGATCCGGTTCAACGATGTGCGTGCACTCTTGGTGGGCGTTCGATTTTCGCTCAGAGGCTCGCCCAACGTCGAGGGGGGCTCCAACTACGTTCACCACAACACAATCTATGGCGCTGGCGAAGCCGCACTCGAAGCCACGGGCGATCCTGCGTATGGGCCCAGCAAGACTGTTCGCTTCGAGCACAACTCGGTCTATGCGGCGAGCCCGGATGCTGTCGCTGTTTCGACCGTCAACTACGAAGATGTTCGGGTCTACGGTAACGTTCTTGCAGGCCGCCAGATGGCGTTGGACTTGCGCGCCGGGCCATACACCGCGCTGACGGCCAGCGACTACAACGCGTTCGGAACAGCGATGTTCTTCACGGACCACTATGGCACCAACAACAAGATGTTCTCGACGCTGGCGAGTTGGCAGGCGCTCCTCGGTGCGCAAACCAGTTGCGTGAAGTTCGATCGTCCGGACGTCCACAGCATCCTTCTGCCGGCAGGGGAACAAACCTTCGTCGATGGTCCGTCGGGAAACCTGCACTTGTCACCGACTTCTGCAGCGAGGGGCAAGCTGCCGGACGGCACCGACCTCGGTGCCTATCAGACCCCGGCGATCATCGTCGGAACGCTGCCCACGTACTCGGCGGGGCTGTAGGTCGTTAGGCCGCACTCCTTCATCCCTGTGCCGGGTCGTGTCGATCGGGTGCGACCTCCGACCCGGTGCAGGCTCCTCACAACGATGGAACCCCTCATGTCGCTCCAGTTTCACTGCTCCACCAAAGTCGACGGGGTGCAACTTCGCACTTCAGCAACCATCCTCAAGGCATGGATCGCCGCCGCGCTCCTCGTGAGTTGCGCCTCGCACCCTCCGCCCGTCAAGACGCCGTCCGACGCCAAGGTTGCCCCAGAGGTCAGCACCGCCTCGACGGCGGAACGCGTTCGTGCCTGGCGCGCCTGGGAGCCGAGCGGTCTCCGAACCTTTCACGTCGAACTGCCGGACGGCCTCATGACCGCCGACGTCGATGCCAAAGAGCAGCCCAAAGTCGAGTGTAAGAATGGCGAGGACGAGATGCGTGTTTGCAGCCTCGTCATCGAGCTCGGCAAAGATGACGAGGGGACACCGCGGACGCTCGGATGCGCTGCGGCATCGGCATCGGCGCCACTGCCGTTCGGCGTATTGGTGAGCCGCGCGCTCGGCAAGATGCGACTCGACGAGCTGCCGCGCGTGGAGGTGGCCTGGGGGAAGGGCTCGGGCGGCGACGGTAGCCTGGTGGCGCGCTTCGATGCCGACGGGAGCTACGAGACCGACGACCAGAGCAACACCATGTACGGGTCGGCCAAGATCGCAGCGCGCTACGCACCAGGCCATACGTTCTTTTGCGGAGACACCTCGACGGGCCAGCGAAAGGCGACCGAACGCCTGACCACCCAGCTCTTCGAATCCGTAAAGATCAAAGGGATACCGGAACGCGTCGTCCAGCAGGCGTACGTCGAGCGGCGCGGCCAAACAGCCGCTGGCTTTCGTTTCGGCTTCGTCCGCAAGGCCGATGAGGGCGGATTCTTCGAGGTGGAATCACAGTTCCGCGTGGAGAGCACCGATACGACCTGGGAGGTGCGGGACTATACGACATCCGTCACCCGCGATGCCAAGGGCGTCGTGGAGACAGTGAGGAGGGTTGGCGCGGTGGGGGGCGAGTACGTTTCTGTGCTGACCGCCAAGCCCGGTGAAGCCGGCCGCTTGCGGGTGAAGCTCGAAGCAGGCGGTAAGAGCGATGCACTCGAAATCACACCCCGCGTCGCGCTCAGTACCGAGCTATGGGAGTCGCCATCTCTGCTCCGCGTGGCTGGCGGCCGCGCTCCGAAACATCGCTACGCGTACGTGACCACCCGCGACGGTGAGCCCACGCTCGGGTACGCGAACCTTACGCGCGTTCGCCCGGGAATGGTGCAAGAAGAGATTGAGATTCAGGGGGTAAAGGTCAAGGACCAGGCGAAACAACAGCGCAACGAGCTCTCCCTCGACGAGCGCGGATTCGTGACGAAGCAGGTCTCGAGCGATTCCGTGTACGAGCGCATTCACCTCTCGGGCAGCCTCCCCAACCTTCTCCCCAGCAAGAAGCCGTGAGTCGCTCGAGGGTCGTTACGCTTCCCGCACTGGTACTGGTCTCGCTCGCCGCCGCGTGCGCAAGCACGCCGCGCACTGCCAAGGCACCAACCACCGCAGGTGCATCGGCTTGTGCGGATATCGGCCCCGTTCTCGACCTCCGGGCCGAGCTTCTGGAGGCGCCGCCGGTAGCGGGCGAAGCAGGCTTGCTCTCCGACCTCGACGACGACCTTGCAGCGCTGGAGCTGGCTGCGCCTCGGCTGGGGAGTGCCCCGGCGTCGCGCGAGCTGCGCGCCGAGATCGAATCCTTGGCGCGCGAGGTTCGCGCGGAGAGCGAAGCGCTGACGGCCGCCGCGCGGCGGGTCGAGGTGAGCTACGCCGTCGTCGATTCGGCTCTCGATGCGGCCCTCACCTGTCAGGGCGTCGACCTTCGCTTTCTCGAAGCACGTCCCGGAGCCTCACGACTCCAGCGCACCTCTGCCGCGTTCAACGGGGCCAGCGCCGAAGCAAAGGCGCAGAGCGCGAAGAACAAGGTCATTGTCGACGCGAAGGCATGTGCCCCGGCGAGACGCATCCTCGCGGCGGTCGGCGCGCTCGACGTGACCTCCAAGGTTTCTACCGCCGCGGTCGGTGAGCACCTCGCCGAGATCGTTCTCGATGGTAAGAGCGAATGTGCAAAGAGCGACTTGGCGAAAGCACTTCTCTCCCACAGCGCAAACCTGGCTGCGTTCGCCCAGACGGCCAATCCGAAGGATGCGACCACGTCCTTCCGCACGCGCGCATCGACGTTGCTGGAGCGCCTCGAGCGACGTGCACGCGAATGTCTCGACACCATGTCCGATCCTTCGCCAGAGATAGTGGTCAATGACCGTGAGCCTCGCCAGGTTACCGTTCTGGTGAAGCCCAAGTGGCCAGCCCGCTACGCGGGCGTCGCAACCGATACCGGCGTATTCGGCAGCGGCATACTCATTCGATGGCGCACCCCCGCCGGAAATACCGAAACGCGAGTCGTCACCAACGCCCACGTGCTCGACGGCGCGGAGGAAGCGGAGATATTCGACGCCGACACCGCACAGATGACCGAGGCCGACGGAAAGAAGGCCAGTGAAAAGGCCTGGAAGGCCAAGGTTGCGCGCATCAGCCGCGATGACGATCTGGCAGTGCTTCGTTTGGACGGCGCTCCCGCGACCGCTCTGCACGGCCTCGGCCTTCGGCTATCGCCTCCACGCGAGGACGAGGCGGTGGTGGCGGCGGGTTTCCCCGGCCTCGGGGCCCGCCCGTCCTTCCAGCTCACGCGCGGCACCATCTCCAACGCTTCGTACCGAAGTGGCACCGGTGCGTTCGGTGCGTATCTTCAGCACACCGCCGCCATCGACCATGGCAACAGTGGTGGGCCACTCCTCGACGGTGAAGGACGGCTGCTCGGCATCAACACCATCAAGGTCTTCGGCAGGGAGAGTGTGGGCTTCGCCATTCCTGCGGTGCGGGTCCAATTGGCGCTGCTTCGCGCGGGGGACCGACGAACCTTTCTCCCCGGCCACGCGTCGGCCCTTTGTACGGCGTTCGTGGGGGCGATGTCCTCGCGCCAACCCCATGGCGCCATCGTCGAGCGAATTTCTCTCGGTCTGCACGATGCGGAAGCCCGTACCGTCGACGCGCGGACGGCGGCCTACCGCGACGCGGTAACGGCCAAGGGCGAAGGCCCCATCTGGGCTGCCCGGCACGTTTCCTATGCCCGTCTTCGTGTGCGCCTCGAGGACGAGGGTGGCGTCGCGCCCCTCACCGCATGTACGAACGCGCGGCGGATCGGCACGGCAGGCGCTTCCTTCGAAGCCACGTTCCGCAGTCGGGGCGCAAGCCACACGCTTCGTATCGAAGACGAGGAAGGCACCCTGCGCGTCGCCGAGATGAAGTAAGGGCGCGCTACTTCTTCAGCGCCGCGTAGAAGGCCGACGAGCCCCGCTGCACCCGGAGGAGCAGCTGGCCGTCCTTCGAGGCGTCGAGCACCTTGGCGGTGGTGGGGTCGGTGATGCCGTCGGCCTCCACCACCACGTCGTTCACCTTGAGGCCCGCGCGATCGCCGGCGGAGCCCGGCACCACCTGGGTGATGATCGGCAGCACCTTGGAGCCGAGCCCCAGCTGCGCGCTCATCTCCGGCCGCAGATCGCGCATGGAGACGCCCAGATCGCGCTGCGGCACGTTCTGCTGTTGCACCGGCAAGGGCTGGATGGGCGCTTCCGGGCGCGCCGAAAGCGTGACCTGCGTGGCGTAGTGCTTGCCGTCGCGGATGATCTCCAGGGCCACCGTCTTGCCGACGTCGTGCTGAAGCACCTCGCGCACCAGCTCGCGGCCGTCGTGCACCGGCTTCTGCGCCACCGATGCGATGATGTCGCCGGGCTTCATGTTCGACTTGGCTGCAGGGCCGCCGTCGCTGATGGAGTTCACCAGGGCGCCGGCACGCGGATCGAGCTTCATGGCCGAGGCCAGCTCCGGCGTGAGGTCCTGGAAGCCCACGCCGATCCACGCGCGCTCCACGCGGCCGCTCTTGAGAATCTGCTCTGCCACCCGGCGTGCCATGTTCGACGGCACCGCGAAGCCGATGCCGCTGCCGCGGCCCACCACCATGGTGTTGATGCCCATCACGCGCCCGTCGAGATCGCAGAGCGGTCCGCCGGAGTTGCCCGGGTTGATGCTGGCGTCGGTCTGCAGGTAGTCCTCGATGGCGTTCATGCCCAGGCCGCCACGACCCTTGGCACTGAGCACGCCGCTGGTCACCGTGTAGCCGAAGCCGAACGGCGATCCGATGGCCACCACCCACTCGCCCACTCGGGTGGCGTCGGAGTCGGCGAAGCGCGCCGCCGTGAGGCCGGTCACGTCGACCTTCACCACCGCGAGATCGGTCGAAGGGTCACGACCCACCAGCTTGGCCGGTAGGTATCGGCCGTCGCGCAGGCGCACGTTGATGGAGAGCGCGTCCTCGATGACGTGGTTGTTGGTGAGGATGCCGCCGTCCTGGGTGAACACCACGCCCGAGCCGAGCCCGCGCGAGACCGCGGTGTCGCTGCCGCCCTTGCCGAAGATGTGCGAGAGCGAGTCGCGGCTCTCTTCGCGGGTGGTCACGTCGATCTGCACCACGCTGGGGCTCACCCGCTCGGCCACGTTCACGAAGGCGTCGGAGAGCTTCCGAGCCTCCGCCTGCGAGGCCGCGTTCACCGGCGCCACTTCTGCTGCCGGCGCAGCTTTGGGGGCGACCTTGGGCGCGGGTTGCGCCAGGGCCGTTCCTTCGCTCGCCACCGCACTCCACGTAGACGCCGCCACCATCACCGCCACAAGAAAAGCGCGCATGGGACGATTGTAGGGCAGCCCGGCGAAACTCCCAAATTGGCCGCACTTCCTCGGGCGAGCGCGTGGACCGGAGGTTGCAAAACAGGCCACCCATGTCGAAAGCTGCTCCGCGCGTCCTCCTCACCGGTGCCACGGGTTTCGTGGGATCTCACTTGTTTTCCGCGCTCGAGCGCGAGGGCTTCGAAGTGGTGGGTGGAACGCGCGACCCCGAGCGCGCTCGCACATCTGCCCCAGGAAGGACGTTTCGCCACGTCGACCTCGACGATCCGAAGTCGCTGGAAGCGGCGCTCTCGGAGGTGGATCGCGCGGTGTACCTCGTGCACAGCATGGGCGGCGGCCGCCGCTACGCCGAGGCGGAGCAGAAGAACGCGCAGGCATTTCGAGCGGCTGCGGAACGTTGTGGCCTCGAGCGCATCGTATACCTCGGCGGCATGCGACCGAACGGCGCCATCTCGCGTCACCTGAAGAGTCGCCTGGCGACCGGAGTAACCTTGCGTTCCGGAAGCGTGCCCACGGTGGAGCTCCAGGCCACCATGGTGGTCGGCGGCGGCAGCGAGAGCTTCCGCATCGTGCGCGATCTCGCGGCGCGCTTGCCCCTCATGTTGCTGCCCCGGTGGCTCGAGAGCCGGAGCCAGCCGGTGGCCATCGCCGACGTGGTGGCGGCCATCGTGCATGCGCTCACGATGCCGCTCGAGGGGAGCACGGTGCTCGCCGTGCCCGGGCCGGAGAGCCTCAGCGGTCGCGACATGATCCTCCGCACCGCCAGGACCCTGAGCCACGAACCCAAGGTGCTCGGCGTGCCGCTGGTGACCCCGCGCCTCTCGAGCTACTGGATTCGCTGGGTGACGCGCGCCAATCCGCAGGTCGCCACCGAGCTGGTGGAGGGCCTTCGATCGAACATCGTGGCCGATGGCCCGGAGATCTGGGACTCCATGCCCGACTATCCGCGCACGCCGTTCGACGATGCGGTGGCCGTCGCCCTCCGCGAAGAGGCGCGTGAGCTCCCCATGCGATCGCGGGTGCTGGAGCGCCTGCTCAACGTCTTCTCCCGGCATCCGTCGGCCCACCCTTCGTGATCCAAGTCGACGACGCGCCACACGCTCGCGCGAAGCACGAGCTACCCATGCTGATCGCCGGCGCGCTCCTGGTGCTGGCGTGGCCGTTCGTGCTCTCCAGCTTCGGGCACGACGACGTGTACGCGTTCATGGGGCCCTACGGCGCGCTGGTCATCGGGCTCATGCTGCTGCTCCGTCGCTTCGAGGCGCCGCTTCGTGGTCCGCGCGCGCGCTCGGTGGCCTCGGGCGTGGTGATCGGTCTCGTGGTGGGCGCCATCATGACCGCCGGCACGTACCTGGCGTTCGCGGTGGGAACCAAGCTGTATCCGCCGCTCGCGGGTCGTGTGGCCGGGCTCTACGTCGACGCCAATACGCGGAGCCTCGGCAGCGCCATCGCCTGGACCCTCGTGCTCATCGTGGCCGAGGAGCTGCTCTGGCGGGGGGCGCTCCTGAACGTCATCGAACGCCGCTACGGTCGCGTGCTCGCGATCGGCCTTTCCTTGGTGACGTACACCGTTGCGCAGGCCGGCACCGGCTCGTTCATCGTCGGCCTCGCGGCGCTCGTCTGCGGCGCCATCTGGACCGCCGAGCGCGTCTACACGTCCTCCAGTGTGGCGCCCCTCGTCTCGCACTCCATCTGGACCCTCACCGTCATTCACTTGCTACCGGTCGTTCACGTCGTCGCCCCGAAGTGACCCGCGTTCGCGAATCGTGCTAACCGTGAGACTCGAGGTGGGGAATGGGGAGAATCGGACAGAGCGTTGCGTTGGCTGCGGGGGGTAGCTTCCTCGGGTGCTTCAGCCCGGGGCTCTACACGACGCCGCGTACGCAGGCGCCGGGGCATTTCGCCGGCACGGTTGCGGCCGAGGTGGCGGCGCGCCCGGGGGTGAGCCTCGCGCCGGACCGCACCGAGCGGGGAGAGCTCACGCGCTATCCGTGGGTCACCGGCGGCGGTCGCCTCGGCGTGCTGCCGCACGTGGACGCGGGCCTCTCGTACACGCCGCTCACCGGAGGCGCGGTGAGCGTAAAAGTGCATATTACACCGAAGTGGCCGGTGGACGTGGGGCTCCTGGCGCGCTTCTCTCTCTACAACACCGTCATCACCGGAGCCCCGTACGACAACGGCTGCGACAAGTGCAGCGCCGTCTGGCGCACGGGCTTCGAGCCGATCCTGCTGGTGGGCGCCAACGTCCACGAAGACGTCACGCTGGTGCTCTCCCCCGGCGTCTACTGGGCCTTCTTTCCCGACGCCAACCGCGACGTGCGCGGCTACCGCATCACCGCCGGCGCCCAATGGCGCTTCAGCGACGAGCTCTTCGTGCACCCGGAAATCACCTACATGCCGATCGCGGGCCAGTGGGACGGCAGCGCCGTGGTGGGCGGCATCGCCATCGGCGCCCGAGGCTCCGACGGCTACCACAAGCACCGCGACGATCCGTAGTCACTGGAAGGGGTTGAACAAGGCGATCCCGCACCCTTCGAAATCCCGGACGTTGCGCGTGGCCAGTACCAGCTTCGAGCGCGCAGGCCGCGATGAGCATGTCCGCCTGCGCAACCGGCTTGCCTCTCGTTTCCCGCGCCGCGCGAAGGCGTCCGGCGGTGACGGCGGCGCGGGAAGTGACGTCCACGATTCGCGGCCCCGCGGCGAGCAATCGAGCGAGCCATTCTCGCAATACCTCGCGTTGCCTAGGGCCCGGTCACAAATAACTTGACCGCCTCAGCGCCGATCCATCGCCGCCTCCGTCGTTGCGAAATCTCGAGATAGCAGCAGTATCCCGTCGATTTCGCGCCTCGGAGGTCGGCGCGCCTCGACGCCGATCCGATCAAGTTATTCATGACCGGGCCCTTGCCGCGAGCGCGCTCGACGCCGAAGGTCAGCTCCTCGAGCGAGATGGAGCTCATCGCGATGGTCGCGAGGGATGCGAACCACGCGAGCACCGCGGGGTCCGGCGACTTCTTGGGCAGCTCACTCAGGACGTTGGTGTCGACCAGGTACACTGTCGTGGCTCATCGCTTGGGCCGAAAGGGGGCCGGCCGGGGCTCTCGGGTGGCGACCGCCAATGTCGCGCCACCCCGCGAGCGAAGCCCCTCGTTCCATCGCAGGAACTCCTTTCATCGCGAGGAACCCACGTCGTCGTCCGGATCGCCGATGCACTCGCGGTAGGCCGCAATCGACACGACGACCGCCACGGCAGTTCCTCGGTTCTCGATGACTTGTGGCCTCGTCTTGGCATCTTCCAAGACCGCCGAAAGGGAAGCCTTGGCTTCCGCCACGCTCCAGTGTGCCTTGCGCATAGTCATCAGGACTATCGCAGATGACTATCTTCGCAAGTGCGCCGGACTCGGTGACTATCGCAGGGCGCGGACGTCGCTGCAGGTGAACGAGACCTTGAGGGAGCCGCCGCTGGCGCGCACCGAGTTGCAGGCTTGCTCGCAGAGCTGCACCTTGCCGGGGGCGGCCACGTCGTCGAAGTGCCAGCCGCCGGCGGTGCTGCAATCGGCGCTGTAGGGCAGGGTGGTGCCGGAGAGCGAGACGTCGACCTTGTTCACGTCGAGGGTGCGGCCGTCGGGCGCCGCGGGCACCGCCACGTCGCAGCTCACGTTGCTGGAGCGAATGGTCTGGAGCGCGCTCAGCAGCTCGTTGCGGGTCTGCGTGGGCTGACCTGCGGTCACGAGAATCGCCTGGGTGGTGCCGCCGGCGACGGCCAGCTGGTTGAGCAGTCCCACGCTGGGACCCACGCCGATGACGTAGGTCTTGATGTCTGCCGCCACTGCCGCAGCCTTGGCCGCGGCAGCGTTGACCGCAGCCACGCGGCTGGGCCCGCTGTTCACGCCGCAGCCCCAGGGCTCGCCGTCGGTGGCGAACACGATGACCGTCTTCTCGGTGGGGTGCGCCGCGCGGAGGGCTTGCGCCTGGGCGATGGCGCCGCCGATGGCCAGCTCGGTGGGCGTGTCGCCGCGGGGCGACACCTGGTCGATGCGCTGGCCGAGGGCCGCCGAGGGCAGATCGACCGCGTCCACGTCGGCCTTGGCGTAGTCGCCGGCGACGCACGAGTAGGCGTCGCTGCTGGGCGGAAAGAACGTGAGGGATGCACGCATCTTGGTGGAGGCGGTGTCGACGAAGAAGGCCTTGAGCCCTTCGCCCACCGGAATCCAGCGGAGCGCCGGGTTGTAGCTGGGGTCTTCCACGGTGTCGCCCATGCTGCCGGAGCGATCGAGCATGACTACCAGGTTCACCGGCGTGAGCTCCGAGGTGGCGGCCACCGTGGCGCACACCGCGCCGCTGGTTCCCGAGCTGCTGCTGCTGCTCGAGGAGCTCGATTCTCCGAAGCCCGAGCTACCGCCGCTGGACGACGCCGTGGCCTGGCTGGAGCGGGAGCCGAAGGTGCTCTCCGGGTCGGCGCTTCCACACGCAACACTCGCTACGGTGAGACCCACGAGCCCAAGAACGATCGAAGTGCGCATCCTTCAATGGGTACGTTGAACCGATCGAATAGGGAAGATGTCGACCTCATTTCGGTGGGCGGGAACGCGCGCATGTATGCGCCTCACTGCGACTACACCGGCCGCTCGGGAGCACATGTCAGATGTCGATGTTGCGGGCCACGATGCGCGACCAGGGGCGCGCGCCGGCCAGCAGCGCCGCGTCGTGCATGGGCGTTCCGGGGCCGCTGAGATCGGTGATCTCCAGGCCGCGCGCGCCGCGACCGCGGGCCACCTCGACGCCGATGCGCATCAGCGCGGCCATGGACGCCATCGGCGAAACCGCCGGGTCCACCGAGATGCGCCCGAGGAGCGCGCGGCGGTTGGGCAAGAATGGCGGATCCAGCGCCATCACCGCCAGGCTCGCGGTAGCCTGCACATTGTTCTCACCGTCGACCGCCACGAACTCGCTGGGCTCCCGCCGGGTCGCGGCCAGGTGGGTCGCGATGGCGCCGGTAAGGGTCGCCTCGATGGGCCGCGGACCATCGAACCGCAGATCGCGCTGGCTCCGACGCCGGGTGGCGAGCACCCCGTCGAGGAGCGCGATGGGGAGGGCGTCGAAGGCGCCGGCCGCGCGACCGCGAATCCGTCCGCCGGTGCGCGCGTCGATGGACGCCGGATCCACGTGGGTCTCGATGCGCGCGGTCCAGCCGATGGGGTGGTAGCC
>JABFRG010001013.1 GCA_013141295.1 Polyangiaceae bacterium | reverse complement strand
CGCCAACGTCGTGGACATCACACCCAAGCCGCCACGGAAGACGAGAAGGCGGCCGCCACGATGAGGTCTACACCCAGCGCCAAGGTCACGCTCCGCGCGCTCGGCTCTCAAGAGATCAGCGTGCACTACGCAGCGAGCGGCCCGTTCGCGGCCAGCCAGTCGACGCCGATTACCATCACCGCCGCGGCCGACTCCGGCAGTCTCTCCGGTGGTCGCGGTTGCAGCATGGGCGGCACCCGCGGTGGCGGCACCGGCAGCGGCGCCACCTTCGCGCTCTTCGGCGTCCTCGCCATCGTCGTGCGATGGGTTGCCCGGGCCCGCGCGCGCGCCAAGCGCACCGGCGTCCTCGCGAGCCTCGTTGCCGCCGGCTGGACGGTGCACGAGGAGCGGAGCGCCGCCGCCCAGTCGACGACCGGCGTGGCCATCGACCGCTTCCACGCCGCCTCCGCCGACAGCGACTGGTTCGCCGCCGACTCCCTCGGCTTCCGCGGCACGGTGACGCCCGCGGTGGCCCTGGTGGGTGACTACGCACGCATGCCTCTCGTGGCCTACGACGCCAACGGCGACAAGCGCGCCGAGATCGTCCGCAACGCGCTGATCCTCCACGCGGGCCTGAGCCTCACGCTCTTCGATCGCCTGCGCCTCTCCGGCACCCTGCCTCTGGCCCCGTTCCAGGACGGCGAGAGCGGAACGTTCAACGGGGTTCGCCTGGAGCCGCCCAAGGGAGGTATCTCGGACCTCACGCTGGGGGCCGATGTGCGCATGGTCGGCAAGGCCGACGGCGCCCTACGCGTCTCCCTCGGCGCGAAGCTGGCCCTGCCCACCGGCAGCCGCCGCAACTACCTGGGTGACGGCGTGGTGGGCATCGAGCCGCGGGCCATGGCCGCGGGCTCGGTGGGCATCTTCGAGTACGCCGCGCAAGCGGGCGTCCTCCTCCGGGGCGACACCGATGTCGCAGGCGTGGGCTTCGGTCACGAGCTCCGGCTCACCGCTGCCGCCGGCTTGCGGCTGGTGGACAAGAAGCTCGTCCTGGGGCCCGAGCTCATCGCCGCCGTGCCGTTGCAAAGCGGCGGAGGAAACGGCTCCGCCGCGGAAGGTCACATCGGTGCACACTACACTCTGCCTGCCGGATTCAAGGTCGGCGCAGGCGCGGGCATCGGATTCGTGAACGCGGTCGGCACGCCGGACCAACGGTTCCTGCTCTCCATCGCGTGGTCCCCGGAAGCATCGCCCAAGCGCGAGGAGACCGCGAAAGCACCTCCGGAAGCGCCCGCTGGCCCGGTCCCCGCCGCGCCCCTGGTCATCGCCGGCACGGCAGACGAGGGGCTCACGGATGGCGCAGCATCCAGCGTGGCACCTGCGCCGGAGAGCCTCGCGGCGGAGCCCCCGGCCAAGGTGGCCGCCACCGCGGCCCAACCTCCGGTCCCGGACTTCCCCGGCGCGGGAGAGGTCTTCGCCGAGCGCGTGCACTTCGCAACGGACCACGCGGACATCGCCGGCAGCGAAATTCCGTCGCTGGAGCGCGTGGCAGAGGCGCTCAAGGCTCACCCTCGGGCGCGGGTGCGCGTCGAGGGGCACACCGACGACGTCGGCCCCAAGGGCTACAACCTGGCGCTGAGCCAGGCTCGCGCCCGCGCGGTGGTCGGTTGGCTCGCGCGCCATGGAATCACGGCGTCGCGGGTCGAGCTCACGGGCTTCGGCTTCGCGAAGCCCGCGGAAGAGGGCACCTCCGATGGCGCCCGTGCGCAGAATCGCCGGGTCGAGTTCCGCGTCTTCGAGAAGAAGAAGTAGTCAGAAGCGGACGAGGGCCCCTTGCGTCCGCGGGCCACTGCCGCGGACGCCGATCGATGTGACGAGGGCGGCGCACTTCACGGCGCCACCTCGTCGACCGCGGGCAAGAGCAAGCTCTGCGGGTGGCGGAGCCGGAACGCATCGGCGGCGGCACGGGCCCGTGCCTTGTCGCCGCTCGCAGAGAGCGCGCGGATGGTGATGAAGTCCCGCTCCTCGGCGAATCGTCCACCGGGAAACCGCTGGGCGTGCTCGCGGGTCGCGGCCAGCGCGTCCTGAGGATTGCCGCGCACCATCGCGCTGCGGGCTCGCTCGATGAGCGTGCGCTCCACCGCGAGATCGGCGTCGCGAGTGCCGGTCGCATCGGGTCGCGCCGAGGCAGGCGTCGACGGAGCGGCGACGGGCGGCGGCGCTATCGACGTCGAAGGAGCCGGCCGCGGAAGCTCCGGGCTCGCCTGCGGGAGCGGCGGCGGCAATGGCGTCGTGACGATTGGCGCGATGGTCGACACGACGGTGGACGCCATGGTCGTGGTCGGTCGCGGCGACTCCGCAACGTGCGTCACTGCGGCGCCCCCGGAGGCGCCGATGGCGAGCGCGGCCAGCAGGCTCCCCACCGGATACTTCTGCAGGAGGCGCACGGCGATGCCCGGATCGGGTGCGGCGATGGGCGGCTCCGGAGGCGGCGGCGCGTCTGGCGCGTCTGGCGCGTCTGGCGCGTCCGGAGCCGAGGGCGCATCCGGCAATGCGAGCGTCGCGCTCATGCGATCGAAGAG
>JABFRG010000257.1 GCA_013141295.1 Polyangiaceae bacterium | reverse complement strand
GGGCTCTGGCTCAGGCCTTCGGCTTCTTCGGCTTGGCAGCTTTCTTCGGTTTGGCCTCGAGAGGCGCGGACGTGGCGGCTTCGAGGGCGTCGAGCTGCGCGAAGAGCTCGGGCTTGAAGAAGGCGCTGGCGTCCTTCTCCTTCCACAGCGCGGCGCGGGCGCGGGCTTCCGCGAAGTACTCGCCGGTGCGGTCAGGCTCGGCGAGGGTGCGGAGCGCGGTGCCGTGGAGGAGGCCCCGCGACGCCCACCAGTAGCGACCTGCGAAGCCCGAGAGCTTCTCGCGGGCCATCGTCCAGTTGGGGCGGGCCACCGCGTACGAGGTGGGGCGTTGGTAGAAGTCGGCGAGGGCCGGGAGCGTGCGGAGCGCGTCGAAGAAGGGGAGGGCGTAGTCCTGGATGGTGCGCGTGAAGTCGGCGATGGCGGCGGCTACGCACTCGGCGTGGCAGATGGCGTACTCGAAGTCGCCTTCCGTCTCGCTCCACGGGCGCCCGGGAATCCAGCCCTGAAAGTAGAGGTACTCGAGGCCCATGGTGGGCGTGGGCTCGCGCTTGCCCATGGCGGCGTCGAGCCACGCAGCGGCGGTGGGGTGCCCGATGGCCACGTCGGGTCGCACGTTGCGCGTGCCGAGGTTCAGGCTCACCTGGTGCGTGATGCCGCTCTCGACGGTGCGCGCCCACGCGTGCTTCACCCGGGGCACCGGCGCGAAACCGAGTGCGAGGAGCTTGGGGCCGATGCCGGCGACGAAGCGATCGAGGCCGTCCTTGGGCTTCAGCTTGGGCGTGCCGGCCGGCCGGGGCTCGGCGTTGGGCCCGGCGCGGAGCAGCTTGCTGGTTTGCGGATCGAAGGTGTCGAGCCCGTGCGCCAGGGCGAGCTTCTCCACCGTGTGCGCCACCTCGTCGGCCCGGGAGAAGGAGACGTTCAGGATGATCGCGCAGGGCCGCCGCTCGATGGCGCACGCGAAGGGGCTGTCGTCCTCGTCGTCGTCGAGCTCCGGATAGATGGCCGTGAGGGCCGCGTAGAAGGCCTCGAGCTTGGGCTCGGTGGCCAGCGCCGCCTCTGCCTCCCGCCGCGCGGGGGTCGCGGCGCCTTCGCACAACGCGATGTACAGGGCGGTGGCTGCCGCATCGTCGAGGGCGTGCAGCGGACGGAACACGGCAAGATCGAAGCTCACGCCCTCAGCGTACCCGGTGCTCGCGGGGAAAATCTCGCGACGGAGCTAAGGGAGTGAAATGATTGTTGACACCAAAGCTCCACGGAGTAGAAGCGACCTGCGCGGTGGAGCAGCCTGGTAGCTCGTCGGGCTCATAACCCGAAGGTCGTAGGTTCAAATCCTGCCCGCGCAACAATCGCAGTAAGCATGAAGCCTCTCCCCAAAAAGGAGAGGCTTTCTTGCTTTGTGGGGTGGGGGTCGAGGCCTTCATGGCTCGCGGGACGCCGGCTATCCTTGGCATCCGCCGAAGGTGGCTCGAGCCATGTCCGGATCGAGGTCGGGTCGCGCGTTGATCCGATCAAGGAGACAGACCTCATGTCCAAGTTCATGTTCTTGTTTCGAGGCGGCGGCATCACGGTGCAGCCGCCGCCACCACCCGCAGAGCTCGGCGCACACCTGGCCAAGTGGCGGCAGTGGGTGGGAGGGCTCATCGAGTCGGGGAAGGCCGAGGCCGGTCCGCCGCCCTTGGAAAACGGTGGGAAGACGTTGCGCGGGTCGGCGAAGAGCCTCACCGACGGGCCGTTCGCGGAAGCCAAGGACCTGGTCTCGGGGCTCCTGGTGGTTTCGGCCGATTCGCTCGATGGTGCGGTGGAGATCGCGCGGGGCTGCCCCATCTTCGAGTACGGCGGTTCGGTCGAAGTGCGGCCGTTGATGGCGATGCCGCAGCACGCGACCTGATGACGACGGGCGACGAGCAGGACCTGGCGGTTCTCTTTCGACAGCAGTCGGGGCGGCTCGTCGCCTACCTCACCCGTTTCTTCGGCGTGCAGCACCTGGATCTCGCCGAGGATGTCGCGCAGGAGACGCTCGTCGCCGCGCTCCAAGCGTGGACCCATGGCCTCCCGCCGGACCCGGCGGCGTGGCTCTTTCGCGTGGCCAAGAACCGCGCGCGCGACGTGCTTCGCCGGCGCCAGGTGCGTCGCGGCAACGGCGAGGTCGAGCTCGACGCCGATGAGCTCTTCGTCGTCCCAGCCGAGGAGGACCCTGACGAGGACCTTCTCGCCATGATGTTTTGTTGCTGCCACCCGCGTCTCACCGGCGACACGCAGACGATGTTGATCCTCCGGCTCGTGTGCGGCTTCGGGACCGGCGAGGTGGCGCTCGCGTTCTTCTCGGATCCGAGCGCGATGGAGAAGCGCCTGGTGCGGGCCAAGAAGGTCGTCGCCGAGGAGGGACGGCTCTTCGATGCCACGAGTGTGGCGGAGACGCGTGAGCGCAGAGCCGCCGTGATGCAAGCGATCTACCTCATGTTCGACGCGGGCTACCACAGCGCCGTGGCGCACGAGGTGGTGCGCCTCGATGTGGCCGCCGAGGCCATCCGTTTGGCGGACCTGCTCGCCGCGTCACGATGG
>JABFRG010000943.1 GCA_013141295.1 Polyangiaceae bacterium | reverse complement strand
GTGTGAAGGGCCTCGTGCGAACGCGCCACGAAGGCGCACCCGACGCGATACATGCGACCTGGCGAAAGCCCGTCGCCGAAGCGATCCCCGGCCTCGACAGCTTCGTGAAGGCCATGCGCGCGCTCCTGACCGCACGATCGCAGTGATCGGAGCGTCCGTTCACACGGTAGCGCCCAGAGAACCCAGGATCTCCTCGCCGAGGACGAGCGTGCCGCCGATGAACGACCCCATGCACGCGCGGAGTGCGCTCGCGAGGTCGCGGAGCCTGCCTTCGATCTTCATGGGGTAACCATTGCGCGCGGGGTCGCGCTTCGCCATGCGCCTCTCCGCGAGCGGTCGCGAAGGCGGCCCGAACGGTCGCTCAGGGGCAGCGTCGGGCGTACTGCAGATCGCCGGTTCGCGCGTCGTAGTAGACCGCGTGCAGGATGCGACTGCGATCGACCACCATCGCGGCGTAGCGCCCGAGATCGGGCGGCGTACCGGGGGCGTCCAGCGTCGTCTTCTCCCATGCGCCGGTCGCCGTGGCCCGGTGCGCGTAGCGCAGATCACCGTTCCCCTTGTCGAAGTAGACGATGTGCTGCTCGCCGCGATCGTCCACCGCCAGCGATGCGGACCAACCGACGTTGCCATCCGCCTGGGTTTCGACGATCTCCCGAGGCCACGAGGGTCCACTCTTCTGCGCGTAATGAAGATCGCCGCTCGCGAACCGCGAGCAGCCGGCCACGTGCAGGTTGCCCGACCGGTCGATGACCAGCGAGCTCCACAGCCCCGACGAGAGGCTGTCGATGCGGGTGCTGGTCCAGGTGCCCGAGCGCGGCCGCGTTGCATACTTCAGATACGCCTGGTTCTCCGAGTACGTGACGTGCAGGCCGCCGGCCGCGTCCACCGCCAGCGAGCTCTGCTGCCCCGCCGAGGTGTTGCTGTCGTCCACCATCTCGCTGGTCCAGGTCCCGCCCAGATCGCGGTGCGCGGCTTTGAGAAGCCGATTCGCGCGATCGGTGTAGGTCACGTGCGCGCCCAAGTCGTCGAGCACCAGCGACGGCCATCCGCCGACGTTGGTCGCCCCGTCGGCGGTCTCGAGGGCCCACGCGCCTCCCAGCTCCAGACGCGCGAGCTTCAAATGCCCATTGGCGATATCCGAGTAGGCAATCGCGGGTCGGCCAGCGGCGTCGAGTCGAATCGAGGTCCCCATCCCCACGTTTCCGGGCTCGCCCGATGGCGGGCGCCCGGCGAGATCGACGTCCACCGGCGCCCAGCCGGCGCTGGTTCGCCGTGCGTAGCGGACCGCTGCCGTGGTGACGTCGTAGTAGCTCACGTGAACGCCATCGGCGCCGACCGCCACGGAAGGAAACCGCCCGGTGTCGCCCCGGCCGTCTACCAGCTCGATGCGCCAGGTTCCGGGCGCCTGCCCCTCGCAGCTCACCGCCAGGGCTCCGTCGATGCCGTTCGCCTCCACGTCGCCATCCTGGCCTTGGGCCCGCGCATCGCCTTCGGGTGGACAGCTCGCGGCGTCGAGGCATGCGAGACTGCTCGCTCCCGGCGGATGGTCGAAGATCCCCTCGCCGCAGCTCCATGCGATGGCCGGAACGACGGCGGCGCAAACGAAGGCAATGCGCCGATGGCGACTCATGGTCTCCACTCTACCCCCAGCCAGGCCCCAGGGTTCACAACTGCGGCGGTGCTGCCATCGCGGCGCAGCCCGAGAACCAGCAGCGATCCGTCGATGAGGAGGGCCCACGAATCGCCGAGGTGCAGGGCCCCACCAAGGGTCGGGCCGCCGGCGACGATGCCGGTGACGCGGGTGCCCTGGCTGTCGACGTGCTGGAGGGCAAAGCCTCCCCCCGCCTCGAGACCGAGCGAGCCCTGCAAGGCGCCGCGCCGCACGCCCACGCGGTATCCGACAAGGCCGAGCGCCATGCTCTCGTCGAAGCCCTGGCGCGCACCGGTGGCGCCCATCACCGCCAGCGACGGACCGGAGGGTCGCGACGAACGAATGCCCGCGCGGATCGACGGCAAGACGCCGATGTCGCTCGATGCGCCGCGCTGCAATCCGAAGGCGCCGAAGCCCGCGAGCTGGAGACCGTGGCCCTCGTTGGTGGTGCCGGCCGGTGGCGGCGCATCTTCGTCGCCTTTCGAGCGCACCGCAGCGCCCATGGGAACGGGCGCGAGATCGCTCCAGGCGACTTTGCGCGTCTCGCCGGCGGCCAGCGTGAAGGCGGCCGCGGCCGACTGATCCTTGCGCCATACACGCACCGAGTAGCGCCCGGGCACCAGCGAAAGTCTCCGCGCGGCGTCCGACGTCACCTCGGCCATCACCTGATCGCGCGCGAGATGCACCACGATGGCGCGGTCGAGCTCCGTGGGCAGCTCGATGGTGGCGAGGGGCCGCATGAGCTCCGAGAGCACGAGCTCGCCCTGCCCCGATAGTCGACTATCGTACGAAGGGTGTTGCGCGCCCACCATGGTGCTGCTGGTGGTGCGGAGCGTACGGGTGAACGCATACGCATAGGCTTCGGCGAGCGTCACCAATCCGTCGCCCGACGCGTCGGCCGCGCCGCGAAGGCCGGACACGAAGTGATGCGTGAAGAACGAACCGCCGATCTCGCTCGACTCGAGAGCCACCTCGTCGGCGGCACTGGAGGTGAGCGTGGCGTCGCCGCTGGTCGCCAGCTCGTCCGCCAGGTGAATCTGGAAGGCAGGCCCGGGCGTGCCGCCCTTCGACTTGAGAAATGCGCCGCTCTTGCAGGCGTCGATGACCGTGAGCCGCACGTGCGCGCCGGTGGAGCCGAGCCACTGACGAACGTCGGAGTATCCCATGCGATCCGGCCCTTGCTCCAGCGATTGGCCGTCGGAGTGTCCCGAGAAGTAGAAGATCACCATGACGCGATCGGCAGGGTTCTTCAGCTTCGCAGCCACCCGGGCCGAAGCGGCGTTCATGGCCGCCCGGAGCGCTGCCTGGTCGCGCCCCTGCAGCAGAAACAGGTCCGCCGGGTCGACGCCCCCCAGCTCCATGAGCACCCGCGCCACCTTCCCGGCGTCGGTCTCCGCGTAGCGAAGTGCAGGCTGGGCGCCGCTACCGGCGTTGTTGCCGACCACCACCGCCACCCGCCGCGTCTCTGCTCGCGCCGTGGCGGCGAAGAACGTGAGCGCGAGCGCGAGCAGGCCTGCCCACCACTTCATGGCGAGACCTTGTCGAAGACGATGGAACGCTGGGCCTCGGCGGGAACCGGCAGCGTACGCGCGCGCAGGATCTCGTCTCGCCCCCCGGCCCCGATGGCAAGCAGCGCGGTGGTGACCGGCCCGGCCGCGAGGGGCTCCTTGGAGAAGAGCGCGAAGACCCGCTCGGGCCCCCGCGCGTCGTCGAGCACGATGCTGCCCGGCAATTCCACCTTGCGCCCATCCTCCACGCGGCCGCTCTCCTTGCCGCCCGCGGGAAAGTACACGGTCACCTGGCCGTCGCCGTCGACCGAGGCCACGAGCAAGTACGGCAGGCCGTTCGGGTCCACCACGAAGCGGATCGCGTCGCCCTTGGCGAGCTTCACGCCGTCGACCACCTCGAGCTGCGTTCCTGCGTGCTGCGCCACGATCTTCATGCCCGCGCTGCCCTTGATGGCCAGGTACGGCTCTTCGGGGACGTCGGGCTTCGCGGGAGGCGCCTTGAAATGAAGCACCAACGCGATCGCCGCGGCTGCCGCGAGACCCGCGACACCGACGCCGATCCACCGCACCATCGCCGGCCGCCGGGAGCTGGCCACCCGCGCACGCACGTTCGGCAAGGTTCGCGGCAGCACGTCGGCGGTGAACTTCTCGTGCAGCGCGCGCACCGCGGCCACGTCGTCGCTACAGCGGGTGCACCCTTCGAGATGACGTTCGGCGGCTTCCCGCTCGACGCTCGTGAGCGCGCCCGACACCAGGGCGTCGACGACGAACGCCGAGAGGTGGGTATCCTTGGCGGTCATCACTGGCTCCTCTTGGCGAACCGCGCCGCGTAGGCGGCGAAGTCGGCGATGCGCGTGACCACGGTCCTGCGCGAGATCCCTTCCAGCTCGGCGATGGCGCCCTGATCCATGCCGTCCACGTGATGCAGCCAGGCCACGACCCGCAGGTTCTCCGGCGCCTCGGCGACGAGCCGCGCGGCGAAGTCGCGATCGGCCAGGAGGTCTTCGCTGTCGCCGGTGGGGAGCTCCGGCAGCTCCCGGAGCAAGTCCGGTCGGCGCTTGCGGTTGCGCACTTCGTTCAGGCAGTAGTTGGTGGCGATGCGGTAGATCCACAGGAGCGCTTCGCTTGCGCTGGGCGCGGCGGCCAGGTGACGGTGCACGCGCAAGAAGGTCTCCTGGGTGGCGTCCTCGGCGGCCACCGGCTCGCCCAGGAGCCGGACGCATCGCGCATAGATGACCGGCCCGTAGGTGCGATACAGCTCCGTCAGGCGATCGTCCTGCACGACGCGTGGAGCAGGCGGGGGCGTCATGATGCTCCCACCGTTCATAGCTCGAAATCCGGCGGACGCGGAAGAATCCGCGGCGCCGCAGGGGCCCGCCAGAGAGCTTCGATACACCTCCACACCCGTAGAACCCCGGGCGCTGGCCAACTGCGCAATTTTTCTTCGATGCGTTGCCGCCGGAAGATTTGCTGCGCAGCGGGGGCCCTTCGCGGGTCTTCACGACGCATTGGCCGAAGCCAGCCATGGGGCTGCGCGGCCCCCACCGACGGAAGCGCTCGACCATGCGAACATCCAACTTTGTACTCTACACTTTTCTCTTCGTCGTCCTGGCCTTCGCGAGCGGCTGCGCTCCGTCGCTCAAGACCATCCCCATGGCCAACCCGGCGGCCGGCCAGGCGCCGGGCCCGGAGCTTCGGCTCATGGCCAAGGACGACCGCTTGCGCGACGACTGCACCAAGCAGGTTGCCACCGACTGCTTGGACGAGTTCTGGCGCCTGGAGTCGGTCGCCGACGGCGCGGTGGTGTTTCGCTATCGCGTGGTCTCCGCCAACGAAGAAGGCGCCCGCACGACGCCGGCCTACATCGGGAGCATCACCCTGGTCAGCGAGGACGGCCGCGAGGTGCCGGGGCGCCTATCGGAGCGCTTCCAGCTGGAGCACCTGCGCGCCATTCACTACGAGGACTCCGGCTACGTGAAGACCGGCCGCAAGGAGATCAAGCCCAGCGGCACCGGCTCGCTCATCGTCCAGGACGAGACCACCATCGGCACCGTGACGCGGACCACGCCGCGCTACAGCGGTCTGAACTACGTGGTCTTCGAGGGCCCCAAGCTGGTGGGCCCTTCCTCCAAACGCGTGATGCTCCGTTTCAAGGGCGGGCTCATCTGGGGCAGCCAGGAGTGGACCTTTCGCTTCGACGGCGGCCAGCCCATGAACGCCGTCATGGCCGAGACCCGCGAGGCCGCAGCCACCGAGCGAAAGGCGCGCTGAATCATTGCGCAGGCGCGCCGGGTACGGGGTTTGGAAGGCAGGAGAATACAGCATGCGCACTTTCCAGATACTCGTAGCCTCTCTCGCCCTCGCCGTGCCCGTGGTCGCCGGCGGGTGCACCGCCAGCACGGAGTCAGAGGAGACCACGAACGACGACGAGCTTCGCGCGCTCGCGCCGGGGGAGATCGTCGGGACCATTGCCTACGGGCAAACGCTCGGCCCCCTGCGCTACACCGAGCGGCCGCTCTACCGCGCGCTGCGCTTCGTGGCCGCCAAGGGCGATAGTGTCGATATCTGGGTTCGCTCCGCGGGTGGCGACGCGAGGGCATGGCTCACCGCCTCGACCTTCGCGACCCTCGCGAGCAACGACGATGCGCGCGTAGGCCAGAAGGATTCGCACATCGCGTTCACCACCACCAAGGCCGGGACGTACTACATCGTCTGGCGTGAGAAGAATCGCGAGGACGCGACCTTCGAAGTCTCGCTGACGGGCGGGCCGCCCCCGATCACCGGCCCCATCACCGGTCCCATCGCGACGCCGGGATTCACGGCGACGCCGGGCGCTTACCCCCTCACCGGCACCTGCGGGCTGGTGGGCGGCACCCCCGCGGCCGCAAGCGCCGTCGCCACGGTCACGACCCAACCCGACGGAAGCCGGCCCCAGGTGACGATTCACACGCTCTCCGAGCCATCGGGCCGCGCCGCAGGGTTCTTCCCGCTACCGATGGCGGGCTCCGAGCTCACCGAGGAAGGCGGTTTGCTCGCGCAGTGGTCTTATACCGAAGTAGACAGGCTGGTCACCAAGCAAGGCACGTTCCGGCAAACCAAGAATGGGCCCGGGAGCTGTTCCCTGCTCCTCGAAGGCTCGATGGATATCGACACCAGCCCCTACGGCGCCATGCGCTGCGCCTTCGGCTTCAGCGCCCCGTTCGTGCGGCCCGCGCCGACGCCTGCGGCGCTCCCGCTGGGCGTTCCTCTCGACGCCGCTGGCACCTGCTCGGTCACCGAACGCTACCCCTATGCGTGCATTCCCGGAACCGCCGGGCGCGACCCGAATGGCTGCTGCGTGCACACCAGTACGGTATCGACGCCCGACAGCATTTCATTTCAGCTCGACGCCGCCGGCGGGTCGCGCTCGCTCCGCGTGCTTCGAGCGCCCGTCAACGCGCGCAACGTGTCGGGGCTGACGGTGCCGGAAGCGGCCGGCGCCTTCGACGCCCGCCCTGCCCTCCACGCGTCGACGGTGCAGCAATCGTTCATCGTCTCGACCCTCTCCGAATCGAGCGACGCCGTTCAGTGCGGCACCCGCGTCGTCACCCGCAGCTGCCGGCTGGTGCTCGCGCCCTGAGGGCAGAGCGCACATCGAGCTCCGCGCGCGGCTCGTCGGGTCCCCTGCGGCGTCCAGCGTACTGGACCATTGCGTCCAGTGACTGGACTGCGGCGCGAGCACCGCCCAGGCACTCGCGCCGCGCCGTGGGGCTACCAGTACCACTCCGGAAAACCGGCGCCGGCGACGCCGTCGTCGTCGGGGCAGCCATCCTGGTCGTAATGGACGGGCGGGCATTCGAGGCCGGCCCGAACACTCGACCGCAGTCGAGGGGCAGTGCGCAGGCGCGGGGTACTGGTGGTCTCGGGAGACTTGGTGGGGGACTTGTCGTTGCTCATGTCCCCGGTTCAGCAAGCTCGATGCCAGCTCGCGCTCTCACGACTTGGCCGGTGTTTTGCGGCCTCCCGTTGGGAAGTGGCGGGTCTGGCCACGAGCGCGGCGGCCTGGAGAGGCCACTACGGCCGCCGCATCCGCTCGCCGACTGCAGATCCACTGCCCGGGCCCTGGGTGCGAGGCTAGAGGTCGACGGCGGGCAGTGCGTCGCCCATATCGCTGGGGCTCCCGCCGCGATCTCGAGTATCCCCGAGGCCGAGCTCTCCATGGGTGTTCCCTCCCCAGCACTTGATGGTTCCGTTATCGAGCCGAGCGCACGACCACGATGCACCGGAGACCAACTCGACGACGGTTCGCCCTGTTCCGAGGTCGATGGCGGGTAGCGCGTCGCCCATCTCGTCGGGTTGATCGCCAATGGGCCCGCTCGAAGAAGGGACGCCACCCAATTGCCCGCCGCCATTCGCGCCCCAACACTTCACCTTGGCGTTGTCCAGAAGGGCGCAGGTATGGGCGGTGCCGGCGGAAATGTGTCGGGCGGTGCGGCCGGCTCCAAGCGCCACGAACGCGAGGCTCGCGCCCATGTCGGCGGAAACGGCACCGCGGAGCAGTACGTCGCCGAGCCCGAGCTCCCCGTTGTCGTTGCGCCCCCAGCACTTCACCGCGCCGCCCACGAGAACGGCGCACTGGTGGTGCTCGCCCCGAAAACCGCTCGGGGCCGAAGATATCTCGAGGACGCTTTGGCCAGGTCCCAGATCGAGCACTGGCAAGCTGGCCCCCATCTGCCCCGGCGTCGTCCCGCGACTCACCGAATCGCCGAGCCCCAGGGAGCCGAGAGCATTGCTCCCCCAGCACTTCGCCGAGCCATCGTCGAGTCGCGCGCACGTGGCGCTTGCTTGCGCCGCGACGGCAACCGCTTTGCGTCCTGGCCCGAGATCGACGGTGGGCAGCGCGGCCCCCATCTCGCCAGGCCCGTCGCCGCGGTCGTTCGTATCACCAAGGCCGAGTTGCCCGTCATCGTTGCGGCCCCAGCACTTCACTGCGCCATCCGAGAAGAGAGCACACGAATGCTCGCCCCCCGCCGCGACGGAGACCACGCGACGGCCCGGCCCGAGGTCGATGGCAGCCAGGCTCGTACCCATCTCCAGGCCCGCCACCGCGCGAAGCGGTGTCGCCGCGTCCCAGCTGGCCGCGGCCGCCGGACCCCCAGCACTTCACGGTGCCATCGTCGAGCGCCGCACACGCGTGAAACCCGCCCAGCGAAACACTCGTGACCCTTCGACCGGGGCCAAGGTCCACGGTGGGCAGCTTCACGCCCATCTCGCCACGTTGGTCGCCCCGACTGTTGAGGTCACCCAGCCCAAGGTTCCCGTTGCCGTTGGCGCCCCAGCACTTGAGGCTGCCGGTCGCCATGATCGCGCACGTCGAGCCGAACCCGCTGGCGGCGAGACGCACGTCGGGGAGCACGTAGCCGGAGCCTCCTTCGCTCGCGGCATCTGGCCGTGTGCCGCCACCATCGCCGGGTGTGGCGCTGTCGCCTTGGGTACCGCCGTCGGAAGGCGACGCACCGCCATCGTCGGCAGGAGTCGCAGCCGGCGTGGGAGCAGCCGACGAGCCACAGTGGCTCAGCAAGAGGGCGAAACCGAAAGACGAGACGACGAGTGCGACGTCACGTCGTCCGCGTAGCTTGGGCATGAGGAACCTCGCGAATAAGGACTTCAAGAACGCTCCCAACCGGGAGCACGAGCTTTGACGTACGGGTTCGTATGCTATTCATCGGCACGAACGATCTCCGCCGACTCGCGTGCACCAGCGCGTGCGGTCTCGAGAGCGCAGCGCCAGCGCCGTCTGCGGAGCGATTCGCTACCCGAGCATGAGCTTCATGCCCTGATGCGTTTTCACGAAGCCGAGGCGCTCGTAGAAGGTATGGGCGCGGGTGCGCACGTTGTTGGACGTGAGCTGCACGCGAAAGCAGCCATGAGCGCGCGCGCGATCGATGGCCTCGCGCATCATGAGGGCGCCGATGCCGCTGCTGCGGAGCGTCGGCTCCACCACGACGTTCTCGATCTGCGCCACGCGGCCACCGCCGTAGGCGAGATGCTGGATGACGTTGAGCTGAAACACGCCGACCACGCGCCCCCCACGCTCGGCCACCATCACCCAGGCCAGAGGGTCGCGCGCGATGGCGTCGAAGGCTACGCCGTACCGAGGGTCGAGCGGAACGGTGGGCGGTGCGTCCATGCGCTTCACTTCTTGCGGCAGCGCGAGAAGGTGAACGATGGCTTCCAAATCGTCCGGACGTGCCTCGCGAACCAGGACGCTCACGGTGTGCCCGAAGCGGCGGCGGTGACCATGGCGATAGTTTACCCCGCCAGCGCTACCTGTGGCCGTTGCAGTTGGGCGGGTACGTCACTTCTTTGCTGCAGTTGGCGAGACGCCCCCACTTGGCGAGCGGCTCGCTCGGTGCGCTTTGCGAAGCGCATGTGGCGGGGCATTCGGCGCCTTGACCGCGGCACGCGGATTGGCAGTACGAGGCATGCGATTGGCGTGCGCAGCCGTCGATGCAACGGTCCGCTGCCTGGCCGCCGGCTCTGGCGTTGCAGTCGTTGACGCATCCCAGGAGCGTGACACGTGCGGCATCGTTGCCGCAGTCGGTCTCGATGGCACAGCAAGACGCATCGAGCGCAGACTGGCAGGCCGGCGCCACGAAGACGACGAGAGCGCACGCGCCTGCTCGCGCGGGGGAGGGCGAGGCGGCGGGCCGAGACGACTCCCCGCAGGCCAAGAGCACGACGAAGGTGGTGACGAGGAACGGAGTCGTGCTGCGCATCCGCGATGGGTATCACGACGGCGAACGGACGGCGAATCTCGTCGCATCGCGCCGGGTGCGGAATACCCCACCGTCGCGTCGAGTTGGGGCGCTGCGGACACGATACGCGCGGAGCGCTCGCGAGAGCGCAGGCGCATCGACGCGGCAATCGACCACGGTAGAGGTTGGCATGCGGGCTGCTTCCGCAGGCGCCGTGGATTCGAACATGAACGGAGCAAGCATGAGCACGAGCGTGAAGCAGACCGACGGTGACTACGCACGCGGTCACGAGATCTTTCAAAGCTTCGTCCGCGGCGACGCGGAGGCAGGGTTGATGAGCGACGTCTTCGCGAGCGAGAAAGAGATGATGGACGCGCTGTGGACCTCGGCGGCGCGGAACCACGCCCCCGCCTGGACCCTCATCGCCGACGCGCACGTCGCCCGCGTCCAGCCGGTCGGTGCGTTTTATGGCGTCGATGCCGACCCGAGCCGAGCATGGCCCGAAGCGGTGCGACACGTGGTCGATGCGGACAATCCCGACCTGGAGTGCGCGCTCCGCGCCTGGTACCAGGCGAGCCTGCTGGGAGACCGCGAGGCGACCATGCATTTCGCGAAGATCTCCCGGCACTCCTCGGTGGAGAACCAGCGCATCGCGAAGAGTGCGCTGGAGAGCCTGACGGATCCGACGCCGGCCGAGCTGTACCGATTGGGGCTCGTACACAACTGGCTCGGCGACATGGAGGCGAGCGCCAAGGTGCACATCGCAGCGGCCGAGCGCGGCGACGCCGACGCGCAGTTCGAGCTCTACATCTACTTCCTGCAGGGCGTCGGGGTGGAGGCCGACGCGGTGAAGGCCAAGGTGTGGCTCGAACGTGCGGCAGCCGCGAACCATCCGCGCGCGCTCTTCAACATGGGCGCTCGCTACGCCAGTGGCGAAGAGGGAGAGCCCGACAAGCAGAAGGCGGCCGAGTGGTACGAGCGCGCGGCGAAGCATGGTAGCGCGCGGGCCGCCGCGACCCTCGGCGTGATGATCCTCACGCGCGAGATCGACGGCACCCGTGAGCAGTGCATCGCGTGGCTCGACCAAGCCGACGAGGGTGGATATGCCTCTTGGCAGGCACTCGACTACGCGGGCGTCGACGATCCCCGCGAGGAGAACCGAGGAGAAGAAGAAGAAGACGCGGAGAGCGAGGACGAGGAAGAAGAAGGAGACGCGGAGAGCTGAGCCGCGTCGCACACCGAGGGCGCCAAAGGGCGGCGCCCCGCGTCGCCCCGCTGCGCGGCGAAGGCCACATGCTACCTTGGCGCACCATGAGCTTCGCGTCGCGCCTTCGCCCCCTCCTCCCGCTGTGCACCGCCGCCGTCCTCGCTGCGACCGGCATTCACTGTGGCGAGCCGGACGCTGCGGAAGACGAATCGGACCACACCGCCAAGGCGCCCATCTACGATAACGCGCCGTACTTCTGGGCGGTGACGGACTACCCGACGTTCAAGGCGGGCGCGCAGGCCGCCCCCTTCAAGACCGGCGCGCCGCTGGAAGCGAACAGCGCACTCACCACCCGCCTCCAGACCTGGGCGGACCGCATTCACGCGGAGGTGGTGAAAGACGTGAAGAAGCGAAGCGGTGCGGCGCTGGTGGCGCCCAAGCCCGTCATCGTGGTCATCCCTGCCAAGAGCGCGAACGCGTGGGTCAGCGGTCTCCCCGCCTGCTTCTCCGCGGAGGCCGATCTCTCGGCGGTCGGCAAGGCAGGGCGCCCGGCGCGCACCGCGGCGCTCGCGTTCGCGTCCCACGACGGCATCAAGGAGGCCATCGGCCTGTTCGGTGCGCCGCCGCCGAAGTGCGCTTCGCCCACCAACTGGAAGAGCCTCGAGGAGGCTATTGCCTTCTTCAACGCCGGCGGATCGAAATGCAAGCTGGCCCGTGGCGCTGGCGATCGCGTGAAGGTGACCGGCGCCGAGTGCGAGCTCTTCGACAACGCGCCCACGGTCGCCAAGCAGCTCACCTTCTATGCGACGAGCCAGTACGTCCACGTGACCTCGGCGATGATCGCGCTCGCCAAGGACGAGCAGGGCCTGGTCGGCGTCCTCGCCCACGAGCTCGGGCACTTCTACCGGGCGCACGTGGTGAGCGAGCTGGTCCTTGGAAAGTACAACTACTGGTACGAGCAGAAGGACCCGCCGCAGCCGATTCAACCCCCGCCGGCGGCAGACGCCGCGCAGCTCGCCGCCGCCCTGCACCACGCGCTGCCTTTCCCCATGCCGGTGGTGGCGGGGCAGAAGCTCAGCTATCGGCTCACCGACGTGGTGCTCGATTCGGTGGCGCAGCTGCTGACCGATGCGAATGCGGCAGCCCCCGGTTTTGCGTGCGCCGACGCGGTGAGCAAGCTCGGCAGCTGGCAATACGACTTCGGCGGCGTGGGGGCGTCCTACGTGAAGGGCACGACGCAAAAGGCCTATCTCGCCTTCGAGCGGTCGCTGCTCGCATGCGCGGCGCGGGTGCCGGTGACGGCCGCCGGAGGTTCCGGCGCGCTGAAGCTCTCCGACGTGCGCGAAGGCATCACCCGCAACGCGGAGCCGTTCGCCTCGCCGGCGGTGGCTGAAGGAACCCTCGCCACGGTGCTCGAGACGCTCGGCGCCCGTGCGGCGGTGGCAGACCAGGAGCTGAATACCTTCCTCGACGGTGTTCGTGCGCGCCGTCTCGGTCTCTACACCGCCGAGCAGGAGGCCGATGAGTTCTCCCTGGAATACTTCTCGCGCATCGGGCTCGCGCCGCGGGCACGCATCGACTCGTACTTCGATCTGATCAAGGCCCACGCCGCCGACGACCAGGACCGCTTCGTGGTTGCCAACGGCGGGCTCACGGTCGCCGCGTGCGAGACGCTGTTCCGTGCCGACTTCAAGGTGAGCCCGAGCTCCCAGGCC
>JABFRG010001102.1 GCA_013141295.1 Polyangiaceae bacterium | reverse complement strand
GGCCCATGCAATTATGGATGACTAGCATCCGGTAGCGCGCATTGCCATCCGCTGGTGCAAGGGCCATGGTGGACGGGTCATGAAGATCCAGCACCTTCGCAACGCCACCACGCTCCTCTCCCTCGGCGAGCACCGCTTCCTCGTCGACCCCATGCTCTCGCTGCCCGGCGCCATGCCCGGTTTCAAGATGTTCGGCGGAGGCCGCCGCCGCAATCCCATCGTTCCGCTCCCGGCAGCGGCCAGCGAAGCCCTCGCCACGGCGACCGCGGTGATCCTCACCCACGAGCACCCGGACCACTTCGATCGCGCCGGTCTCGCCTGGGTGAAGGAGCGGGGGCTTCCGGTGTACACCAACGGCATCGACGCCCCGAGCGTTCGCCGCAAGGGCCTCGACGCGCACCTGCTGGAGACCGGCGTGCTCGGCCTCGAGGTGGAGACCGTGCGCTCCCGCCATGGTCGCGGTCTACTGGGCTGGATGCTGGGCCCGGTGGCCGGCTACTACCTGGCGCATCCTGGTGAGCCGAGCGTGTACCTGCTCGGCGACTCGATCCTCACGGAGAACGTGCTCGAGGCCGTCGAGCGCCTGCAGCCCGACGTGATCCTGGCGCCGGCGGGCGCGGCCAACCTGGGTATCGGCGGCAACATCCTGTTCTCGGTGGACGAGCTCCTGGAGCTCACCCGGCGCGCGCGCGCACGGCTCGTGTTCAATCACCTGGAGGCGCTGGACCACTGCCCCACCACGCGCGCGGGGCTGCGCGCACGGCTCGTGGAGGAAGGCTTGGCGGATCGCACGTTCGTGCCCGAAGACGGCGAGACGCTCACCTTCGACGGCCCGGCGCAGAGCCCGCGGGAGAAGCCGCGCAGCACGCCCGCCGAGCGTCCGGGCGCGCAGAAGTGGATCACCAGCGCGTTTGCCGGCACCTGAGCGCTCGCATCGGGAACGCGGCAAGCGCGACCGTAGGCAACTTCGCACAGTGGTTCGTAACGTGGGCCTGAAGGCGACGTAGCCGGATCCACATGACGCTCAACCATGGTCTCCGGTTCATCCTCCCTCTTCTCGTCACCGGCGCGGTGGTCGCTTGCGGCACCGGCTCCGATGGCACCACCCAAGATCGCCTCGAGGACGAGAACGCATCGGGAGGCCCCCGCGGCCCCGCGTGCGTGGCCACGCCCGAGGTCTGCGACGGGCTCGACAACGACTGCGACGGGATCGCCGACAATGATCTACCGGGCTGCGACGTATGCGCGCCGCACCATGAGCTTCCGGTGGTGACACACTTCAGCAAGGCGGCGAACGCGCCCACGCCGATGGCGGCGGACCAGGCGGACATCGAAGTCCCCTACGACTCCGCGAAACCGTACGTCCCCGGCACGTGCTACCCGCGCTACGCGGGGGATCGATATCCCACCGTGGATCGCTACATCGGCGACGTCTGGTCCACGACCGCGATTTCCGACGACGAGGCCACGGGGCAGTTCCGCAACCTGTGCCAAGCCACGGGAATCCCCTTCCGGTTCTTGAAGCCCGACGCCCTCGACGGCAAGCGCATCGTCTCGAAACCGGGGGCCGTTCAGGTCCTCCACGCGGTGAGCATCGCGGGCTCTCTGGCCACCATCGTACTGCCCGCCAACTGGTCGAGCGCCGCACCCCAAGGGGGTTATCCGATCCTGGCAAATGGCTACTACGACCTGAACGCGAACGTCTTTCACGAGGAGGGCCCGGAGATGTTCCGCATGATCGCCGAGAGCACGAAAGCCGGCCGTACCGGCGCCATCGGCATCCTCTGGAACGGCGGCGGCGGGCTGGCCAGCATAACGCTCAACCCGCGAGCGCAGGACCAATTCGCCGCGGTCATCGACTTCGTGGCCAGCAAGCTGGGCGGCGATGCCCAGCGCATCATCATGTACGGGACGTCGCGTGGCGCGGCGACGGCGCTCACCATGGCTTCGAATCCGAAGCACCATCCCTACCGCGTCACCTTCGCGTCGGCCGCCGTTCCCCCCACGCGCATCGGCGAGCATTCGACGCTGCAGAGCGCGACCTTCGGCGGCCTCCTCGACGGCGTCGCCTGGAGCACCGGACTCCAGGATGCCTGGCGCACCGGCTGGAAGTACCCGGCCTGCGCCGGCCATCCGGAGCTCACCGGGAAGTCGGGGCCCGAAGCCCACCTGTACATTCTCACGGGCGCGACCGATCCGACCGTCGCCGACGAGCACATGAGCCTCATCTCTCCGGAGTACATCGCGGGGTTGAAGGCCGCGGGCACCATGGTGCACCTCGAGGCCGGGACCCACGACAACATCGTGCCCTACGCCCACCAGGTGGAATACGGCCTGAAGCTCCTCGAGGCCGGGATTCCCCTCGAAGCGGAGGTCATGGTCCGCAGTGGGCACTATCGCCAGCACGTCGCCCAGCGCGCCTGGGACGCGCTCCAGGCCTACGTCGAGGAATCGCAGCGGAACGTCACTGGCACGGTGCGCGTGAAACTCTACAAGGGCAACATCATGGTCACCGGCCGCAAATCCAAGGTGAGCCTCTACAACCCGCACATCGCCACGATGGAAGCCGACCCGACC
>JABFRG010000778.1 GCA_013141295.1 Polyangiaceae bacterium | reverse complement strand
CCCCCAAGCTGGGGCCGGCCGGGCGAATGGCCCAGGCCTTCATTCACTCCAAGCTCACCCCGCTCTTGCTGCTGGCCTCGGTGGTGCTGGGGGCGTTCGCGGTGTGGAAGCTGCCGCGGGAGGAAGAGCCGCAGATCATCGTCCCCATGAGCGACGTCTTCGTGCGAATGCCGGGGGCCTCGGCCAAGGAAGTCGAGCAGCGGGTCACCAAGCCGTTGGAGCGCGTTCTCTGGGAGATCCCCGGGGTCGAGTATCTGTATTCTACATCGAGCCCGGGTATGGCCTCGGTCATCGTCCGGTTCAAGGTCGGCGAGGACGAAGAACGGTCGATGGTGCGGCTCCAGGAGAAGATCGCCGCCCACATGGACGTGGTGCCCCCGGGGGCCTCGGCGCCCCTGGTGAAGCCGCGGTCCATCGACGACGTTCCGGTGCTCGCGGTGACCCTTTGGAGCAAGCGGTACTCCGGCTACGAGCTCCGGCGTGTTGCCGCCGAGGTGCAGGAGCAGGTGAAGCAGGTTCCGGGCGTCAGCGAGGTCACGCTGACCGGGGGCGAGCGCAGGCACCTGCGGGTTCTCCTCGATCCGGACAAGATGGCCGCTCGGCAGGTGTCGCCGCTGGCGGTGGCGTCGGCTCTCGGCGCTGCCAACGAGCGGCTTCCGGCGGGCGCGCTCTCCGCGGGGGATCGGGAGATACGCCTGGAGACGGGGACGCTCCTCGCCAACGCGGGCGACGTGGGAGGCGTCGTGGTGGCGGTGGCGGGTGGCCGCGCGGTGTTCGTACGCGATCTGGCGACGGTGGTAGATGGGCCCGAGGAGCCCTCCACGTACGTTCGATTCGGAGGCGGTGCCGCCGCGGAGGGCAGTGCTGCCGAGGCCGTCGACGGCCCCTCGCCCGCGGTCACGCTCTCGGTGGCCAAGCACAAGGGGCAGAACGCCGTCTCGGTGGTCGACGACGTGAACCGCAAGCTTCGGTCCTTGGAGGGAACCATGGTGCCCGCCGACGTGCACCTGAGCGTCACGCGCGACTACGGAGCGACCGCCGCCGAGAAGAGCAACGAGCTGCTCATGCACATGGCCATCGCCGTGGTGAGCGTGGGAATCCTCATCTGGCTCACGCTGGGCCGACGCGAGTCGGGCATCGTCATGCTGGCCATTCCGGCCACCCTCGCCCTGACGCTCGCGGTCATCTATCTCTACGGCTACACGCTGAATCGCATCACGCTGTTCGCGCTCATCTTCTCCATCGGCATCCTGGTGGACGACGCCATCGTCGTGGTGGAGAACATCACCCGACACTGTCGCCTCCCCGAGAGCCGCGGACTGACGCCCGCTCAGATAGCAGTGCGGGCGGTCGACGAAGTGGGCAATCCCACCATTCTCGCCACCATGACCGTCATCGCTGCGATCCTTCCGATGGCCTTCGTGGGAGGGCTCATGGGGCCTTACATGCGCCCGATTCCCATCGGCGCCACGGCGGCGATGGTGTTCTCGCTCATCGTCGCGTTCATCGTCACGCCGTGGGCGACCATTCGCTTCATGAAGTGCGGCGGCGACGAGGGCCACGAGGCGCCAGAAGGGGCGATGACCCGCTTCTATCGTCGGGTGATGGGGGCATTGCTCCGCGTCGCGCGGCTCCGTCACCTGTTTCTCGGCGGCGTCGTGGTGCTGCTGCTGGGAGCCATGGCTCTGGTGGCCATCAAGTTCGTCCGGGTGAAGATGCTGCCCTTCGACAACAAGAGCGAGTTCCAGGTGGTCATCGACATGCCGGAGGGCACCACCCTCGAAGGCACGGATCACGTTGCGCAGGAGATCGCCGATGTCATCGCCAAGCAGCCGGAGGTGACCAACTACCAGACCTACGTGGGCACTTCCGGCCCGTACAACTTCAACGGCTTGGTGCGACACTACTTCCTCCGCCAGGGCTCCAACGTCGCCGATATCCAGATCAACCTCGTGGACGGAGGCGACCGCAAAGCGCAGAGCCATGCCATCGCCAAGCGGGTGCGGGATCTCATCCTCCCGATTGCCCAGCGCGCCGGCGCGCGCATCAAGGTGGCAGAGGTGCCGCCGGGCCCCCCGGTGCTCGAGACCATCGTCGCCGAGATCTACGGTCCGGACTATCAGCGGCAGATCGAGGTGGCGAAGCAGGTGCGCGAGAAGATGGAGCAGAGTCCGGGGGTGGTGGACGTCGACTGGTACGTCGAAGACGATCAGCCCAAGTATCGATTCGTGGTCGACAAGGAGAAGGCCGCCTTGAGCGGGGTCAGCGAGGCGGAGATCGTCCGCGCCATTCGTCTGGCCGCGGCCGGCGAAACCACCGGGCTGGTGCACGACGACCGGGAGAAAGAGGACGTTCCCATCGTCCTGCGCCTCGACCGGGCAACGCGTTCGGATCTGGGTCGCCTGCAGGGGCTTCGCCTGGTGGGGCGCAGCGGGAACATGGTCGCCGTCGGCGAGCTCGTGCATGCGGAGCTCGTGGTCGAGGACAAGAGCATCTTCCACAAGAACCTCATGCCCGTGGTGTACGTCACCGGTGACGTCGCCGGGCGCGTCGAGAGCCCTGTATATGCCATCCTGGCGCTGGGCCCCGAGCTCGACAAGATCCAGCTTCCGGAGGGCTACAAGCTCGAGCAACGGACCGCCACGCAGCCGTTCCTCTCCGACAAGCTCGCGATGAAGTGGGACGGCGAGTGGCACGTGACGTACGAGGTGTTTCGCGACCTCGGCCTGGCGTTCGCCGGCGTGCTCGTCCTCATCTACGTCCTCAACGTCGCGTGGTTCCAGTCCTTCAAGACCCCACTCGTGATCATGTCGGCGATACCGTTCTCGCTGGTGGGTATTCTGCCCGCGCACGGGCTGCTGGGGGCGTTCTTCACCGCGACCTCGATGATCGGCTTCATCGCCGGCGCCGGCATCGTGGTGCGCAATTCGATCATCCTGGTGGACTTCGTGGAGCAGCGGCTGCGCGAGGGCGTTCCCCTCGAACAGGCGGTGGTCGACGCCGGCGCCATTCGCTTTCGCCCCATGGTGCTCACCGCGGCGGCGGTGGTGGTCGGCGCCGCGGTCATCTTGTTCGACCCCATCTTTCAGGGCCTGGCCATATCGCTGATGGCCGGTGAGGTGGCTTCGCTGCTCCTCTCGCGCATGACCGTGCCCATCGTGTACTTCATGATGCGTCGTCGCGAGGAGCGGAAGGAGCGCGCGCGCCCGAAATCGGCTCCCGTGGAGGCGGAGGTGGTGCTATGACCGCCCCATGATGCGGGGACGTGCGGCATGGGCAGTGTGGTCGCTCCTGACCACCGGTTGCTTCTTTTACAACTCCGAGTGGGGTGAGGGAAAGCGAGCGCAGCAGCGGGCGGCGGTGCGCGCGGTGCCGGCCACCATCGCATCGACCGACTCGGCGTCGGCGCCGGTGCACCAGCAGATGCGCATTCGCGCCTACGCCACCCCGCAGTACATGTCGCAGGTGGTGGAGCCGGAGCGCCGCTTCCAGGAGTCGCTCGACGAGGCGAACCGCGCCTTCGCCGGCGTGGGCGTCCACTGGGTGCTCGAGTCGTTTCGCCCGTGGAACGGCCCGGACGACGATCTCGGCAAGGCCCTCGACTCCATCGAGTCCGACGCGCCCGGTCGCGAGGTGGACTTCCACGTGGGCCTGGTGGGAGCGCTGCCACTGGCCAGCGAGGACGTGCACAAGCTCGGCATCGCGCGCCCGTTCGGGCACCACCTGGTGATGCGCGCGCCGTCGCGAGCCCGCGAGGTCGACGCGGTGGAGCGGAACTTCGACGAGCTCTCCGAGGCCGAGCGCGAAAAGATTCGTGGCACGCGCCGGAAGCACCGGGCCTCGGTGGTGCTCATCCACGAGCTCGGCCACACCCTCGGCGCCATGCACGACAACGTCGACGTGAGCATCATGAATCCCAACTACGCGCCGGAGCGCGCCAGCTTCGGCCCCGAGAACGTGGGTATGATGCAGATAACCGTGCGTCACCGCGCCGCCGGCGAGTGGACCAACAAGGACCTCCCGAAGGACCTGTTGGCCCGCCTCGACACCATCGGTCCGTCGAGCTCGGTGGTGCCCGCCGACCTCAAGTACATGCGCGAGTTTCTGGTCGCGCTCCAGGCGCAGCAAACGGCGGCGGCGAATCCTCCGCCCGCCACCGAGAACGTTCCCGCCGACGTGCGTGGCCTTCCGGCCGGCGATCGCGCCCTCTACGTGGAGACCAAGGCCCTCTTCGATCGCGGCGAGAGCGAGAAGGCGTGGACCAAAGGCGCAGCGCTCTTCACCGGCAATCCTTCAGTGTATTCCATTCAAGACCTGCGCTGCCAGGTGGCCATGGGGCGGGGGCTCGCCTATACCGAGTCGCGCCCGGAGTGTGAGCCGGTGATGCAGCTCTCGCGCGCCAAGAAGTAGCGCCTCCGTCGCGGTCACCCGGAGCGACCGCAGAGGGGCTCCCTCACTTCGTTCGGGATGACCCCGTGCTTCCTCGAGATACTTCCGCGGACCGTGCGGCGAGCCATGCCAGCGGCGCGTCGCAGGCGGCGCAGGTTCGTACCTCCACGGCCATCGTGGTGGGCCAGGCCACCATGAATGTGGCGAGCTCGGCGGCCTCCAGGGTGCGAACCTGTGGCAGCTTCGCGAAGGCTTCGGTCTAGTAGCGCGCGCCGCAGCTGCAGGTGCGGGCCCGCGGGCGCTTGGGGTCGGCTTTCATCGGTACGGACCCCCGCCGAGATCGCGCGGGGAGGTGAGGCCCCGGACGTCCTCCAGATTCGCCCCCTCGAAGATGGCGCCCGCGAGCCGGGCATCGGTCACGTTGCAGCGCTCCAGGTTGGCCTCGGTGAGGTTCGCCTGCGTCAAGTCGGCGCCCCGCAGGTCGGCCTTCTCGAGGTTCGAACCCGAGAGATCGGCGCCCGCCAGGCACGCGCCCGCAAGGTTGGCCTTCTCCAGGTTGGCGCCGCGGAGGTTGGCGCCGCGGAGGTTGGCGCCGCGGAGGTCGGCCTTCTCCAGATTGGCCGCGGTGAAGACGGCACTCTCGGCGTTCACGTCGTCCATGCGCGCCCGCTCCAGATTGGCCCGGGCCAGCGAAGCATTCGCGAGCACCGCGCCCGAGAGAGTAGCCTCCTCGAGGTTGCTGCCGTCGAGCCTTGCGCCGGTGAGGACGGCGCGGGATAGATCGGCCTCTTCGAGGTTGGCGCCGCCGATCATCGCGCCCTCCAGACGCGCATCCGCGAGGCACGCCTCTTCGAGGTTCGCCCCCTCGAGCATGGCTCGCGAGAGGCCGGCGCCGCGAAGGCGCGCCTCTTCCAGGTTCGCTTGTCGCAGCGAGGCGCCGTCGAGCTGCGCGCTCTCGAGGTTCGCGTTCTCGAGCTGGGCTCGGTCGAGCCGGGCGCCTTCCAGCGCCGCCCCTTCGAGGCTCGCCCGCGAGAGATCGACCCGGCGAGCCACCGCTTCGACCACCGCCGCCCGAAGGTCACCGGCATCGACCGAAGTGAAGAGCAGTCGACCGGAGTGGTCGAGGATCTGGAATGCCATGCTCGCAACCTAGCTCCCGGGGCCCAGCGTCACCATGACGACCCTCGTCAGAGGCATTTGCGGATCGCGCCATAACCGCGGCCCAACCGCCTCGACAAGGTTTTTTCGCATCACTCCCCCCGGCGCGGTGTCAATCGGGAGAGCCGCCGCCCATTTCCCGTTTGCACGAGGCACGCGCAGCACCATGAAACGAAGGATCCCCGGTAGTTGGTCGTCGCGAGGCAGGGGCGTGGCGGCCCTCGTGGTGCTCGGGCTCCTCGCCGGCTCCTACGGGTTTGCGCGGCACGCCGCCGATGCTGCGCCGTCTTTGACGCGGCCCGATGCGGCAAACGCGATCGCACTCCCGGCGGCTCGAGAGCTGCGCTGGGTTCCGGGCAACGCCTACGTGTACGACCTGCGTTGGTCCGGCTCCTCTCGCGTCAAGATCCCGGGAGCCCAGGAGCGCGTGAGCGTGTCGGTGAAGCTCGAGGCGACGCTCATGGCCCGCGCCATGGGCGAGCACGATGGCCTCCAGGACGTGGTCGTGTCGCTCTCCGACATCCGTACCTACGACGTCCAGATGCAAGCCAAGCCCATGTTCGACGACGCTGCGCGCGCCGTAGAGAAGCGCGCGCTCATGGGCCAGGAGGTGCTCCTCCAGGTCGACCGCCACGGCACCTTTGCTCCCCTCGCCTTCGATCCGAAGACGCCCGCGCGCGTACGGCAAGTGCTCGCTCGGATTATCGAGGCGACCCGGGTGAGCATGCCGCCTCCGAGCCACGCTCCCGAGGACGCCTCGTGGGACGCCGAGGAGACGACGCCCACCGGCCTCGGTCGGGTGCGTTACCAGCGCCTCCACGACGGAGCCCTGGTGCGCAAACGGCTCGGGTACGCGAGCATCACCGCCATCCCCCAGAGCTCCGACGAAGAGCTCTCGCCCCTCGTCGAAGGGGGCGGGGTGATCACGCTCGACGGAAGCGGCGCCATTGCCACCATCGACGATCGCGAAACGGTCACCATCGAGAGCGACACCAACCCCTACCGTGCCTCGTCGTCGTTCGGGCTCACCCGGCTCTCCGTGGCTCCCGCAGGCGACAAAGGTCCGGACCTCACCCGCTTCGTTCGCGAGCGCGTGATTCCCGGGGCGGGCGCGAAGCCAAGCGACGAGAGCGTCCTGCAAGGCATGACGCCGGATCGGCTGCTCGCCACCGTGGTCGACTACGATCGAGGCGCCTCCCTCCCGCGGGGATTCATGGTGAACGCCTCTGCGTATGGCCGCCTGCACCCGGAGTCGTCGCAGGCCATGGTGACGGTGTTCGTCGGTCCGACGACGCGCTCACGCTCGCGGACGCTGATCATGGATCTACTGGCCGCGACCGGCGACCACGCGGCCCAGGTGGCCATGGGCGAGATCGTTCGATCGAAGGCCGCCCGCGCCGACGCGGAGTCGTATGCGCACTACCTGCAACGCTTCATGTTGCTGGCGGCCCCGGAACGCGCGTCGGCGGAGCTCCTCTTCTCGATCTACACGGAGTCGCGCGCCACTCGCGACCCGTTCGTGGCCGACGCCGCGGCGGTGCCCTTGGGGGCGATGGCTCGGAAGCTTCGCGCCGGCGAGCCCGAGCTCTCCGCGCGCATCCATCAGCGGATCCTGGACGATCTGGGGAAGGCAACGAGCGACGACGATCGCATCGCCCTCCTCAAGTCCCTCGGCAACGGCGCCTTTCCCGGCGACGTTTCCGTCATCGTCGCGCACACCCGGAGCGGCGCGTCGCACGTGCGCGACCAAGCTGCGTTCAGCCTTCGCAGCATCGACGCCGAGGCGTCCCGCGCGGCACTTCTGGCATTGACCCAGGACCCGAACCGGAACGTCGCGACCACTGCGGTGCGCGCCTTGCGCCGGCAGAGCCTCTCGCCGGAGGACTGGACCTTCCTGCGCACGCTGGTGGTTCTCGGCAAGACGAACAAGGAGTCGGATGCCGACGTCGTCGCGCTGCTGGTGGACGCCGAATCGGACCCCGGAGAGGAGGCGCGACCGATTCTCCAGGCCATCCAGGCTCGCACCCGCCCCGGCAGCGATCTCCACGACCGTACCCAGTTGCTCCTGGCCGATGCCGCCCCGGAACCCGTCACCGACGCACCCCTGGAGACTCCGTAACATGAAGACGCATACGCTCCTCTGGATGGCCGGCGTGTCGATCGGGACGGTACTGATCGGCGGCGATACCGTCGCCGCGCCCCAGCCAGGTGGCCCTACGCTCCCCGCAAGCCAGTGCGTGCGTCCGCCGGCGCTCGCCGTCAATGCGACGACCTGGCCTTCGCCCGCCCAATGCGGAAATCCCGCGTTCCGCGCGGCCTGCCCCTCGCTCGAGAACGAGTGCACGATCGTCAACAAGGCCGAGGCACAGAAGGTCTCGAGCCTCTCCGGCGTGCACGGCGGCAAGACCTACGTGGACAACAAGCTCTATGGAACGCCGTCGGCGCCCGGCTTCGCGGAGAGCTCCAAGGAACGCAACTACGGCATCGTGCCTGCTCCCCCCGCGGGCCCCTTTGCCACCAACGGGAACCTGAAGAACCTCGACGCCCTGCGGGCCAAGAACGGAAACGTGCGACGCGTGAATCGCGTCGGGCAGGCACCCAACAACAACCTTCGGTGGGCCTATCAGGAGAGCAAAGCCCGCGCCGAAGCGCTCGCGTGGACGCCCGGCGGGCGCCTCGCGGTCTACCAGCGTCCTCACGCGGCGCCCGGTCCCCGCGAAGTCGGCTCCTGCGAGGACTACGTCTACAAGGGGTTCTCCGACGACGAGCGATGGCTCGACGCCATCTACGGCTGCAAGGGAGACGTCCGCTGCGAAGCGAACGTCAGCTTGCTTCCGGTCGCACCGGGCATCGCGGGCCGTGCTCTCGACAACCCGCTCATGCCTTCGTTTACCCAGTTCGTCCCCGACTACGACGGGCGCCTGGAGTTTCGCGGCATGATGCCCCGGAACGCATTCTACGCGGGCACCGGGGCGTTCATCCCCGCCTCGCTGATCGACGCCTTCGCCTCGGCGCCGGCCAAGAAGCAGAGCCTCCAGGCGCTGGCCGATGCGCTGCGAAATGGGTTTTCTACGTACGATATCGGGCACGGCCAAAAGGGTAATTCCCTCGGGAGCCGCTCTCAGGGATTCGCCGACGAGTGGGACTTTCATACGGTCATGAACGGTCGCACGGCGGCTGTGACCGAGGGTGAGCGCGACGAGTACCAGCGCCGCAACGACGCGGTGCTTGCGGCGATGGACAACTTCTGGACCGTCGCCAAGTGCGTTGCCCATTTGAACCCTCAGGACTGCGAAGGGATTCCCAGCGCGGTGGGGCACGTGAAGCCGGGCGAGGCGCAGATGTTCGACGGCGATCCGTTCGTCTCTCGCGCGGTCTTCGGCAACGTCGACCGCAACATCGCCACCGACATGCTCTCGTTCGTCAACGGCAAGGCCGGCATGCTCGACGCGCTCCGTTCGGGCGCCCACATCGGGAGCGGGCTTGCGTTCCCGGGGCTCGCCGACCGCGGCTCCGTTGCGCTGGGCACGCCGCTCCTGCAAACCGCCCTCGCGGCGCCGCAGAAGACCATGCTCACCGGAGGCCCGATCACGACGCTGAATGGCATGGTCACGCGCCAAGGAGCGCGAATCCAAGGACCGCAGTCGCCTGGCGTCGGCAATGGTCAACTCGCCTATCTGGACCTCAACTGGCGCGCGCGGCCGCCCACCATCGACACCTCCGCGCCCTACCCGCGGCTTCTCTGCCCGACCATCGCCACCGGAAAGCCCACCACACCTGCCACCAGCTGGGCCAACGCGAACACGCCGCCCAGAGGCGAACGGTTCGTCGGCGAGCTCGCCGCCTGCCAGGCGGTGAACGTCATTCTCGACGAGTGGGGCAAGAAGACCGCGGGCAACCGCGGCCCCACCTGCTTCGACACCGGCAACGCGGCATGCGACTGGTCGCCGGAGATGTTCGTCAAGCGCTGGGTCGTGAACACCACCAGCTACAACATGCCGGCCAAGGAGCGCGCCTACGCCAGCTGTCGAGCCTGGCGTTCCACGCTCTTCGCCGGCGGCGCCCGTCAGTCCGATCCTCGGACCACCCTCAACGTCATCAGCGAGAAGGAAGTCGCGCGCGGCACCATTCTCCGCGGATTGCCGGTGAAGGAGACCAACGTGTTCGGCCAGGACAAGCAAGACCAGCACACCGGGGGCAACAAGGCGTTCGGTGTAGGATACAGTTACGATCTGGGGTGGGAGGCGCGCATCCGTGAGCGATTCAGCGCGGTCAAGCTGAAGCAGGCGTGCGCCGCCAAGGGGATCAAGGAGAAGGACTGCGACGTCAGCCTCGACCAGACCCCGTGTCGCATGGGCGGGCGCATGCACGCGTCGTTCGACGCCTTCGCCTGGGCCTTCGGCCTTCCGCCCATCGACATCGTCGAGGCGAGCTACGCACTCGACGCCAGCGACGACAAGACCCACGCCGAAACCAACAAGCTCGAAGCCTACGGCCACGGCGACTTCCTCTCGGGCGCCTACGAGTTCTTCAAGATTCCCGACGGGACCAGCTGGCCGCTGAACGCCACCGGAAGCGCGCCCAGGCGGCTCGCCGGCGTCCACGACGGGGGCGAAGAGACGCTCCTCACGGTGCCGGTGCAGATCTCCTGGGTCACGCTCACCTTCACGGTGGGCATGGCATGGGGCTATGGCGCCGACGTCTTCGTCTTCGCCAACGCGCCGGCCAAGGATCAGTGCAGCAAGAACCTGTTCGAAGTGGGCGGCGGCGTGGAGCCGTACGCGCACCTCGATCTGGTGGTCGGTGCAGACTGCAGCATCGCGGGCATCGCCGGCGTGGGCGTGGACGTGGACATCGTGCTCCTGGACATCCGTCTGCCCATTCACGGAGGCGCAGCCCTCAGCTCCTCGCCCGACAACAAGCTCTTCATCGGTTTCGACGCCGGCCTCGATCTGAAGCTGGGCACCCTCGATGGCCACATGAGCGCCTATGCCAAGTTCATTGGTATCAAGCTCTTCGAAGTGGAGCTCTTCCATTGGAAGGGGCTCCACACCACCATCCCGCTCTTCCACTTCCAGCCGAAGCGCTTCGAGCTTCTGGCGCTGGGTGCCGCCGACATCCCCGCGGGGGACGGCGCCATGACCTGTCGAAAGCCCGGATCGCCACCGGACGTCACCGGACCGCCGTGTCCCACCGAACCGTCGAGGTGATACGGTGACCTCATGTTGAAGCGGCGACCGTGGGTATTGGGCTTCTGCACCATGGCTGCAGTCGGCGGGTGCACACCGGAAGCCGTCACACCCGGCGAGACGCTGGTGGTGGTCGACACCGACCTCCCGGTCCCGGACGTGGTGGAGGCGGTGCGCCTGGACGTGTACGGCGAGGACGGCACGTGGCTGAGCTCCCGCGACGTCGCCGTTGCGGAGCCTGCCCAGTGGCCTCTGAGCTTCGGGGTCGCCGCCCCGGAGGGGCGCGCTGCGCGGGTTCTCGTCCGCGTGCGGGCGTACCCCAAAGGCCGGCTCCGCGACTACACCGGCGCGGGCCGCGCCACGCCCGACGTGTTCCACGACGAGCCGTTGCCCGCGAACCTCGGCGAGCTCTGTGCGCAGTTGCCCGATCTGAACGTCGGTAGCACCCTGGCCATGCGCGTCGGCGAAACGCCGGTCACCTCCCCGCTCGACGACGGGGGCTGCGCGAACGATGCCGGTCCGGTCGCGACGCGCTCCGGCGCTGCGGCGGCGCGCGTGCGCATCGATACCGCGGGAACCTATCGCTTCGAGGTGGTGGGCGAGGTGCCGGTGGGCTTCTACTACACGCTCTTTCTTCGGAAAGACTGCGCCGATGCCGGGAGCGAAGTGTCTTGCGCCCGGGGTCGTCGTGACCAGGCCACCACCAACCCGGTGTCGGAGCTGGAGGCGACGCTCGAGCCCGGGACGTACACGCTGCTCGCGACCGACATCACGCCGGACCAAGCGTCGCAGCTCGTGGTCCGCGCGACGGCCGTGGGCGCGCCCGTACCCGACGCGGGCGCTCCGGCCGATGCGGGCGATCCGAAAGCGAGCGTGCCCCCGATTGCGTCGCCGGCGTGGCCTCGTCTCGTCTCCGATGGGCGTGACAACACGCCGCCGAAGGAGCCGCGCGAGGAGGTCTCCACCGAGGCCTTCGTGCTCGTCGACGTCGCGTCCGACGCGGTCCGTACCGCACGTCTCGTCCTCGGGGGCGATTGCGTGGGGAAGGCCGCGCGCGTTCCCGCGCTCTCCGAGCGCCGCCTCGACGTGGCTGGCGTTCTCGCTTGCGAGGCCGGACGCATGGTCGCACCACACCTGCTGGTGACCGCAGCCGGAGCTCCGGCGAAGGCTCCCTCCACGCTCCTCGGCGCATACGCGAAAGCGCAAGCGTGCGCGCCGACCGCGGATGGGCGGGTGTGCGTCCCCGGAGGCATGACGGTCTTCGGGAGCGATCTCTTCACCGGCATCGGCGACACCTCCACCACGCCCGAGCGCATCGTCCGGTTTCCCACGTTCTACGTCGACAAAGACGAATTCACGGTGGCCGAGTTCCGGGCTGCCCGGGCCGCCGGGTACACGTTGCCGGCAGGCCCGTACGTGGTCGCCACCCAGGGTCCGCTGGATCCGCGGGCCCTCGATCGGAAGAAGCTCTGCACGTACAGCACGGACAAGCTGAATCGCGAGGACATGCCGCTCAACTGCGTCACCTGGCCGGTGGCCCGCGATCTCTGTCGACAGCGTGGTGGCGAGCTGCCCACCGAAGCGGCGTGGGAGTACGTCGCGCGCAAGGCGGGCAAGCCCCGGGCGACCCTCTACCCGTGGGGCAACGAAGAGCCAACCTGCGACCGCGCCATCTACGATCGCGTCCTTCAGGGGCCCGAGACTGGCATCTGCGCGCCCACGCCCGACCTCGAGGGTCCACAACCGCGTAGCGTGGTCACCGGCGACGTGACGCCGCTCGGGGTCCGCAACCTCGCCGGAAGCGTCGACGAGTGGACGCTCGATGCATTTGCACCCTACACGCAATCGTGCTGGCTGGGGGCCCCGGTCGACGCCCCGCGCTGCGAGCTCTCCGGTGCGCCTTACCGTACCTTTCGCGGCGGGAGCTACGCGAGCGTCGGCAGCGTTCTCGCCAGCCCCCTGCGCGATCGCATACCCGTCATGGACCCGTCGGCCGGCATCGGCTTCCGGTGCGTGTACCCTTCGCCGTGAGGATTCCGAGCACGCTGCCGTGGCGACCCTGGTTGCTGGCGCTCCTGACCATGGGGGCCGCTGGGAGCGGGTGCGCGCCGGCCATGATTGCGCCGGGCGAGACGCTG
>JABFRG010000357.1 GCA_013141295.1 Polyangiaceae bacterium | reverse complement strand
GAAGGAGCTGCGCCAGCTCCGCGGAGCTCGCGACGGGATCCTGACCGAAGATGGGCAGCAGCACCTCGCGCGCGCCGGCGGCGAAGGCGAGCTCCGCCAGGATGCCGATGCCGCGCCACATGCGCTCGCGATCGCGCGGCGTCATGGCGTACGTGATGAGTGGCTCGCGGCCGAAGAAGCTCCGCACGCGGCCGGCGGCCTCGTCGTGAATCATGGCGCCGAAGAACGCCAACCGGGGCAGCGCCGCGGTGAGCCTTCGGTGCGCGCGCCCCACGCCGGGGAACGCGGCGGCCAGCACGCTGGGCGCCGTGTACGCGCCCACCAGCGTGATGCCGTCGTCCTGGAAGTGATCCGAGTAGACGCTCTGCATGGCGCCGTCCCAGCCCTGCACGTCCTCGTCGAAGAGCGCGCCCACCCGGAACGAGGGATGCAGCGTCATGTTCCGGCCCAGGTGCGGTGAGCGAACGCCGCTCCGAGAGAGGAGCATCGGCGTGTGCAGCGCGCCGCACGCCACCACCACCCGCTCCGCGCGAATCTCAAAGGGCACGTCGGGCTCGCCGTCGGCAGCCCGGAGAAAGCGGCCGCGGACGCCGCGGGCGATGCCCCCTTCCACGATCACCCGCTCCACCAGCGCATCCGAGAGCAGGGTTCCGGAGCGCGCCAGCACCTCCGGCAGCATCACCACGTCCACGCTCTTCTTCGCCCCGTTGGGGCATCCGAAGTTGCAGCGCGCGGCGCCCTTGCACCCGTCGGTGTTCCGCCGCAGGCTCTTCATGGGGACGCCCAGCCGCTCGGCGCCTTCCACGAACAGCTCGGTGGAACGCGAGCGCATCGCCTCCGGTACCGTCTCCACGCCGAGGTCGGCCTCGAGCGCTTCGTAGAGTGGCGCGAGCGCCGCCGCGGTGACGCCGCGCAGGCCGTGATCGTGCTCCCACTCGGCGCGCACGGCCTCCGGGATGCGAAAGCACACGCCACCGGTGAGCACGCTGGACCCGCCCACGCATCGGCCTGCGAGCACGCTCATCACCGGCGTCTCGGAGAGGCTCATGGCCACGGCGAGCCCTGCTTCGCGCATCAACGTGCCGATGGAACGCGCGGGCGAGAAGCGCGCATATTCGGAAGGCGCATAGTGGCCGCCCTCTTCCACCACCACCACCGAGAGCCCGGCTCGGGCCAGCTCGCGCGCCACCACCGCGCCGCCGGCGCCGGAGCCCACCACCACCGCATCGGCGCGGAGCGAGAGAGGCTCTGCCCGGTCGCGGCCGCGGACGAGCGTCATGCGACCTCGATGCGCGCGTCGCTGTCGGCTGTTGCATCGGGTTCGTCTCGCAGCCGAACGCCGCTCTCGATGGGCGTCGGGACGCGCGTGGTGGCGGCCTCGAGCACCGCGAGGTGGCGCGTGTGGCGCGTGTGCCGCGCGCGTGATGCGCCGGCGAAGCCGATCGCCAAAAGCTCCGCCGGGTGCTCGTAGAAGATGAGCATCATCACCGTTCGCACCCCCACGAACGGCAGCATGAGGCTCGTCCACCGGGAGCGCTCGAGCGCCGTCAGCACCGCCACCCGCTCCGGCACCGGCAGTCGATCGAGGAGCGCCCAGTGCATGCCGAGGAGCATCGGTGCGAGCCGCACCAGCCAGATGGCGAGGGAGAACCCCCACCGCACCCGCGGGCTCGCGGCGGCGATGAGCCCCGCCGCTTCGTCGACGTCGCCCCGAAGGCGTTCCGGCGATACGTCGCTGCACCCGTCGAACAGCGCCTCGGCCACCGCGCAGAGCACCCGCCGCTGGGCGGCACCGAAGGCTTTTCGTCGAGGAAAGGGCAGGGCAAGAGCGGCCATACCCTCGATCGTAGCGGAGCATGTGCGAAACGCACGTCGCAGTGCGAAATATGTTTCGCACGTGACCGGATCGCTAGATCTATGAAATTGCTGGGAGTTGACCTTCGGTGTCGTCCAGCACCGCCCGGACGCGGGCGCTCAGCTCGTCGGCCGTGAACGGCTTCTGGATGAGCACCGTTCCCGGCGCCAGCGCGCCGCGATCGACGATCGCGTCGTCGGTGTAGCCGGACATGTAGAGGACCTTCATGTTGGGCACCATGGTGGCCAGGCGCTCGGAGAGCTCGCGCCCGTTCATCCCGGGCATGATGACGTCGGTGAGCATGAGCCGGATGCGGCTCCCGTGCTTCTCGCAGAGCAGCAGCGCTTCGCCGGCGTTGGAGGCGGACACCACGCGGTAGCCGGCGCCGGTGAGCACGCGCGCGACGATCTTCCGCAGCGACTCCTCGTCCTCCACCACCAGGATGGTCTCCTGTCCGCCACGGCTCCGCAGCGTACGACCGGTCGAGCTGGGGCGCGCCAGCACTTCCGCGCCGGCGATGCGCGGCAGGTAGATGCGGAAGGTCGACCCCGCGTCGGGCTCGCTCTCCACCTCGATGCAGCCGCCGCTCTGTTTTACGATGCCGTACACCATCGCCAGTCCGAGGCCGGTGCCCTTGCCGGCGCCCTTGGTGGTGAAGAACGGCTCGCCGATGCGCCGCTGCGTTCGCTCGTCCATCCCGCTGCCGGTGTCGGAGACGGAGAGG
>JABFRG010001157.1 GCA_013141295.1 Polyangiaceae bacterium | reverse complement strand
GCCCTCGCGCTCGGCCTCGCGCTGGTCGCCACCTTCGCGCTCCTGCCGGTGCGGAAGGCCATCGCCACCCCGCCGCCGGTGGGCGCAGGCGCCTTTCAGACCGACACCGCACCCGGCCTCGACAAGGTCATCGCGCTCGCCAAGGCGCCGCCGCGGGACGAAGCGGAGCGGGAGCGGCTCGCGAAGATCGCGAAGGACGCGGAGAAGCTCAAAGCCGACCTCTTGAAAGGCATCGAACAGCGCGAGGCGCTCGATCGCGTGGCCAAGCTGGAAGAAGCCCTGGAGCAGGAGCGGCTCTCGCTGGGGGCCGGCGAGAAGCGCCAAGGGCTCGAGGCGGCGCAGGCGAAGCTCGACGAGCAGAGCGTCACCAAGAAGGCGGCCCAGGCGCTGGGCGATCACGATCTGCAGAGCCTCGACGCCGAGATGGAGCGCATCGCCAACTCTCAAGAAGCCGAGGACCGCAAGTCCGCCAAGAAGGCCCTCGAAGAAGCCATCGCCGCCGCGAAGAAGAACGGCGCCAAGGACGTGGCCAAGGCCCTGCAAGACCAGAAGGATCGCTTCGAGGAGCGGGAGAAGCGGGCCGCGCTCCTCCGCGAGCTCGAGAGCGCCATGCGCGGGCAGACCGGCGACGCGGAGCGAAAGAGCGATCGCGAGTCGCTCGATCGCAAGGGCAGCGACGAAGCCGCGCGCAAGCTCGGTGACGCCATGGCCAAGGCGCTCGAGAAGATGACCCCCGAGGAGCGCAAGAAGCTCGCCGAGAACATGGCCAAGCTCGCGCAAAAGGGCGGTGGCGGTGGCGGCGACCCCGGCGCGGAGAAGGATCTCGCGAAGAAGCTCGGGACGCCCGAAGGGCAGAAGGAGCTCGAGGAGCAGCTGAAGGAGCTGGCCAAGCAGGACCTCGAGAGCCCCGAAGCCAAGAAGGACGGCGCCCTCGACGACGCCCAGGGTGGGCTCGGCGACACCAAGAAGCAGCTGGGCGGCATCGTGCCCATGCCCGGCGCTCCCGGCTCCAGCGGCGGCATGCCCGGCGGCAAGGACGGAAAGGGTCTGCCCGGTGGTGGCGGCTCCCATCACGACACCGGTACCGGCGATCACACCGGCGCGAGCCAGCCGGTCTCCGGCGACACGCTGCGTTCCCGGGCGCAAGGTCCCATGAACCGCGGCGCGCCCATGCCCGGGACCGTGACCATGTGGAGCGAAGGCAAGGCGGGCGGCACCGCCGTGACGCCGCGCACCGGCGATCTGCGGGCCGCCGGCGCCACCGAGCTGGACGGCGTGGAGCGCAGCGACGTGCCCACCGAGTACCGAGAGCAACTCCGGCAGTACTTCCAACCCTGAATGGACCGAGAGATCCCATGAGCGACGCCCTGTTCGCGGCCGCGAAAACGAGCATCGAGCGCCTGACGACCGCGGTGGGCCGCGTCATCGTGGGCCAGAACGCCGTGGTCGAAGAGGTCCTCTGGGGTCTCCTCGGCGGTGGCCACGTGCTGCTCGAGGGCGCCCCGGGCCTGGGCAAGACGCTCCTGGTGCGCACCCTCGCCGAGTGCCTCGATCTCGGCTTCTCGCGCATCCAGTTCACGCCCGACCTCATGCCCAGCGACGTGGTCGGCACCAACGTGCTCGTGCTCGACCCCGGGGCACGGGGCCAGGGCGGAGCCTTCACCCTGCAGAAGGGGCCTATCTTCGGACAGCTGGTGCTGGCCGACGAGATCAACCGCGCGACCCCCAAGACCCAGAGCGCCCTGCTCGAGGCCATGGCCGAGCACACCGTGACCATCGCCGGCACCCGCCACGCGCTCGAAGAACCGTTCACGGTGCTCGCCACCGAGAACCCCATCGAGATGGAGGGCACCTATCCCCTGCCCGAGGCCCAGCTGGACCGCTTCCTGCTGAAGGTCGTCGTGCCCAACCCCACCGAGGCCGAGCTGTGCGAGGTGCTGGCCCGCACCACCGGTCGGGAGAGCCCACGCGCCGAGCGGGTCCTCACCCGCGACCAGGTGCTCGAGCTGCGGGCGCTGTGCCGCGACATTCGCGTGGCCGAGCCGGTGCTGCGCTACGCGGCGCGACTGGTGCGCGCCAGTGATCCGCAAGACCCCACCACCTCGCCGGTGCTGCGCAAGGCCCTGCGATTCGGCGCCGGCGTGCGCGGGGCGCAGTCGCTGGTGCTGGCGGCCAAGGCGGCGGCGCTGGTGGGAGGGCGCCCCAACGTGGCGTTCGAGGACATCGATCGGGTCGCGAAGCCCGTCCTGCGCCATCGCCTCCTCCTCTCCTTCGAGGGCGAAGCCGAAGGCCGGAGCACGGATGCGGTCGTCGATCTGTTGCTGGCGTCGGTGCAGAAGCGCCCCGCCGACGTGGAAGCGGAAAGGGCTCGCGCATGAACCAGCTCCTGCGATGCATGTTCGTTTCGGTCTTGCTGCTCCTGGTGAGCCAGCGCGTCGCCGCGGCGAAGGAGCCGCGTTCGTCCGCGGAAGACCTCGTACACCTGTCGGCGACGCCGGTGTTCGGCTCCGATGCCACTGCCGGCCGCGGCTTCGTCGAGCTGGTGGCCCGGGTGGAGAATCCCACCGCGGCCAAGATCGACGGCGTCCTGCGCATCGTCGAGGAGAGCTACGGACGCGATGTAGAGCACGTGCTCTCCACCGCCCGGGTCAGCGTCGCCCCCGGCGCCACGGTCCGCATTCACCTGCCGGTGCTCACCGACACCTACGGCGGGTCCATCGCGGTGGAGGTGCTCGACGGCGGAGACAAGCTCCTGGCGCATACGGGCATCTCCGTCCTGCGCGGCGACGACGTGCTCCTCGTCGATCTGCACGAGCCCTCACGCCTCAACCAGCTCCGCAACTGGGCGCTCCCCTCGGCTCGCTACGGAACGCGCCACACCTTGAGCGTCGGGTCCGCGTCCATCGACCGGGCAACCGGCGACTGGATCTTGCCCCACTACGAGGCGGGCTACGCGGCCGCCGCGGTGGTGCTCATGGGCACCGACACGCTGGCCCACATCGGCGACACCGAGCTGCGGGCCCTGGTCGACTGGGTGGCGGGCGGTGGAACCCTCGCGCTCACGGTGGCGCGCCCGGAAGATCTCGGCAATCCCCGCCTCACGCGCCTGGTGGGCGGTCCGGTGGTCCGTGACGACACGGTGGTCGGAAACGTGTTCGGCTTCCCGACGCTCTCGCGCTCCGACTCGATGTCGTATCCGTACGAAGACGAGAGCGACATGGTGCCGCCCACCGGCGGCGGCGGTAAAGGGAGCGGCGCGCGCGTGCGCGATACGGTGTATGCTACACGGACCGATCCGTCCCTCCTCACCGGCTACCGAGGCGGCAACCTTCGACCCACGGACTTCGGCGCGAGCGCCACCTACGGCATCGGCCAGGTTCTCTTCCTCGCCTTCGACCCCACCGCCAAGGCGCTGGTGGACGACGCCTGGACCCAGGGCCGTGTGGTGGAGCTGGTTCGGCGATCCAACGATCGGCGGCGCGTGGCAGCGCTCCAGTACGGCCACGTGCAGAGGGAGAACTACGTCAACGACGACCTCCGGCGTTCGCTCGACCCCAACGAGAACTTCCGGCCGGCGCTGGCCATCTCCGCCGTGCTCATCGTGGTGTACGCCATCGTCGTGGGCCCCCTCCTGTTCGGTCAGGCTCGCCGTCGGGGCAAGTTGTTCGCGCCGCTGGTGTTCGCGCCGGCCATCAGCGCCGTCGCCTTCTTCGCCATCGTCCTCACCGGCCTGGCCATGCGCGGCTGGAACGGCGGCTCGAGGCGCATCGCGCTGGTGGAGGTGGGCGCGGGGATGCGCCACGGGCACGTCATGACGCTCCGCGGGTTCTTCACCGGCGGCGCCACCGCCATGGCCATCGCGCCAGAAGACCGTGCCTCGACCGTCGACCTGGGCCTCAACGTGAAGGACGCCGCCCCCGACGCTCGGCTGGCGGTCGGCGACATGGGGATGGCCCTGGTGGGAGTGCGCAGTCGTCCGTGGTCGACGCTCCTGGTGCGCGACCTCGGGACCACGTCGGACTTCGGTACCGTATCGATGCAGTTCGTGGGACGCGATCTGGTGATCCGCAACGAGACGCCGTACCCGCTCCGGGACGCGGTGGTGCACAATCCGGGCAGCGACGAGCTCCGCTACTTCGAGACCATCCCGCCGGGAGAGACACGCAAGGCGAGCGCCGGGGCGTACGTGGGCCGCCCCTCCAGCGGGAGCCCGGGGCAGCCCAAGGCTCTGAACCTCTACGAGCTCACCGGAAGCCTGGAGCAGGATCAGCGCAAACGCATGGAGGAACGATGGAAGCCATGGGCCTCCATCGGCGACACCGACTTCTGGTCGCCGGAGGTGCCGGTGCTCATCGCCACCATGGAGGGCGCGCCCGCTCCCAAGGAGGACACCGGTCTCAAGGTTCGCAGCCACGCCACCGCCATTCGCGTGGTGGGCCTCGGAGGGAACCCGTGAGCGCCGTCGCACAGCCGGGGTCGGCTCCGGTATCGCCGGAGGGAGGCGCTTTGCCGCGCAAGGAGTCCGCACCCGCCATTCGCGTGCGCCACCTGTGGCAACGCTTCGGGGCCTTCGACGTCCTGCGGGACGTCAGCTTCGAGGTCGCTCACGGGGAGATCTTCGGATTCATCGGGCCCAACGGTGCCGGCAAGACCACCACCATCCGGGTCATGACCACCCTGCTCGAGCCCACCGCGGGGCGCGTGGAGATCGACGGCCTCGACGTGACCGTCGACGCCGACGCCGTGCGCAAGCGCATCGGATACATGCCCGACCACGCTGGCGTCTACGACCGCGTATCGGTGCGCGAGTACCTCGAATTCTTCGCCGATGCCTACGACGTCATGGGCCCACAGGCAGTGGTGGACGCCGTCATGGAGCTCACCGACCTGAAGAAGCTCCAGGAGAAGCTGGTGGCCACCATGTCGAAGGGCATGAAGCAGCGCCTGCAGCTGGCCCGCACGCTGCTTCACGACCCCAAGGTGCTGATCCTCGACGAGCCCGCCAGCGATCTCGATCCGCGGGCGCGCATCGAGATGCGTGACCTCATCGTCGAGCTGCGGAAGATGGGGAAGACCATCTTCCTCTCCAGCCACATCCTCACCGAGCTGGCCGACGTATGCACGTCGGTGGCCATCCTCGAGCGCGGCGGGCTGGTGGTGGCCGGCCCCATCCAGGAGATCGCCGATCGCCTGGAGCGCGCACGGCACGGCGAGGGCGCGCAGGCGGCCGGCTCCCCGCACCCGTACGTGGCGCAGGTCCCGCGCAAGAGCGTGAAGGTCCGGGTGCTCGGCGATCCGGAGCTTGCGCGCGGCATCCTCGCCAATGCCGCCTTCGTCCACGGCGCGCTGCCAGCGGCGGCAGGCACTTTGGTGGTCTCGTACTCCGGTGACGAGCGCGTGCTCGCGGACATCGTCCGGGCGCTGGTCCAAGGTGGCGTGCCGGTCATCGGCGTCGAGCCCGAGCGCAACGAGCTCGAGCGCATCTTCCTCGAAGTCACGAAAGGGGATCTCCAGTGAACCCGGCCCAAGGCAACCCCGGCGTAGCCCCGGTGAACGCTCCTCTGCCCTCCGCCCCTCCGCGGCTCCTCCCCTGGCAAAAGAAGCCGAACCCCATCTGGGTCCGAGAGCTTCGACAGTCGGCGAGGCTCGGGCGAACGCCCTGGGTGCTGCTGGCCATCACGCTGGCCATCGGCCTCCTCATCTGTTCCATCGGGGGCCTCGGCGCCGAGACGACTTCGCCGGGCGAAGTGGGCGAGGTCCTGTACCAGGTGTTCTTCTCGCTGGCGGCAGCGGTGGTCGCAGTGGTGGGGCCGGGTGTGGCCGCCAACGCCATCGCCTCCGAGCGCGAGGGCCGCACCTGGGAGGCGATCCTCCTCACCGCGGTTCCGGCTTCCACCGTGGCCCGCGGCAAGTTCCTGGCCGCGTTCAGCGGCATCGCCCTCTACATCGTGGCGCTGGCTCCCATCGGGGCGGTGTCGTTCCTCTTCGGCGGCGTCACGGCCTTCGAGGTGGTGGCCGGATTCGGCTTCCTGTTCGCCTTCGCCGCCCTGTGCGTGACGTTCGGTCTCGCGGTGAGCTCGCTCATGAAGAGCACCCGCGGCGCCATCGTGGTCACCCTGCTCCTGGCCATCTTCATCGCGCCCATGCTCTACGGGTTCTTCGGCGTGGGCGGCTCGGTGGCCGTCCACTCCATCTGGCACGGCATCAAGGAAGGGCCGCCCATCTGGCTGCCCCTGGCCTTCACCCGCGCGGAGTTCGGCGCCGAGTACGTGTTCCTGCTCGTGGTCTCGCCGCTGGTGCTCTTCGGCGCGCCCTCATGGCTCCTCTACGAGCTCACGGTGGTGAACCTCTCCGACGACGCCGAGGACAAGTCGACCCGCATCAAGCGGTGGTTCTTCGGCACCTTCGCCCTGCTGATGACGCTCGGCCCGCTCCCCGCGTTCCTCATCGATCCGGACCGCGGTCGTGCGGCGGCGGCGCTCCTGGCGCTCCTGGGCTTCTCCGCCTACCTACTGTTCGTGGCGTTCTTGTTCGCCGGCGAACCGCTGTTCCCGTCCCGGCGCATTCGCATCCTCTCCGAACGTGCCAACGCGTCGTGGCTGACCCGCTTCATGGGGCCCGGCCTCGTGCAGACGCAGCTCTCGGTGATGGTCCTGGGCGCGGTGGGCCTCTCGCTTCTGGGCCTCCTCGGCGCCGGCGCGGCGCGGCAAGACAACGACAAGGCCATGTGCCTGGTGTCGTACGCGATGTACGCCGCCCCCTATTTCGTGTTCGTGGTGGGGCTCATCACGTGGCTGCGAGGACGCGGCCTCGCGTCGTGGGTGGTGCGGCTCATCGCCGGCGCCGTTCTCTTCGTCATCGCGGTGGTGCCCTGGGTGGGAGCGGCCATCGTGGGCATTCTCTCGCGCGGCTCGGGCGGCGACGACGCGTGGCTCGTCATCGGCTCGCCCAGCCCCTTCTACATCGGCGTGATGTTCGAATCCATCGGCCGCAACCGCCCCAACAGCGCGATGATCATCGGAGCCGGCGTGGCCATGGCCGGCCTCTACTTCGTGGTGGGCATCGCGCTCATGGCCGCCGGCACCCACGCGGCACGCACCCGGCGCGACGCCCAGCTCGCGCTCGAAGCCGACCTCGACCGCTCCCTCGCGAGCGAAGCCGCAGCGGAGGCGCAAGGCGCCTGATGGCCGAGGAAGTGCGGCCGAAGGCGCTGCTCTCGCCGGAGTTCATCGGTGAGCTCGAGGCGCTCCGGCGGAGCATGGGCTCGTTCACCCGCTCCGGCAATCTCGGCGAGCGTCTGGGAAGGCGGCGGGGCACCAGCGCCGAGTTCCTGGAGCATCGGATGTACACCCCGGGCGACGATCTTCGGCGCGTGGACTGGCTCGCATACGCCCGCGTGGGCGAGCCGGTGACCAAGCTCTTTCGCGCAGAGGAAGACATCCTGGTGCGCCTGTTTCTCGACACCAGCGCCTCGCTCGGCGAGGGAACGCCCACCAAGCTCGACGCCGCCAAGCGCGTGGCCGCCGCGCTCGGCTACATGGCCCTGGCCAACTCCGAGCGAACCCAGGTGCTCGCCGGCGCCGCGCGGCTCCATGCCGCCACCGAGCCATCGCGTGGCCGCGGCGGGGTCCCGCGCTTTTTGAAGAGCCTCGAGAGCATCGGCGCCGGCGGCAGCGGAAACCTGGCGCAAGCGCTGGAAGAGGCCCGGCGCAGCAGCAAGCGTCCCGGATGGTTCGTGGTGCTCAGCGACTTCTTCGATGCGGGTCCGGTGCTCGGGGCGCTGCGGAAGGTCGCCCGCGACGGCCACGACCTCGTGCTGGTGCAGGTGCTCGCACCGGAGGAGCTGGAGCCGGACTTCGACGGCGACGTGGCCCTCCGCGATGCAGAGACCGGCGACGTGGTGGAGATGACCATCGACGATGCTGCCATCGACGCCTACCGCGGCCGCCTCGCAGCGCTTTTTGCGGAGCTCGACGAGCTGGCGCGGCAACGGCGCGGGCGTGCGGTACAGATCAGCACCGCAGCGCGCCCCATCGAGGTGGTGCGAAGTCTCCTCGGAGCGCGGACCGACCGTACCGAGGGCAGCTCGTGATGCCGGAGCTGCACAATCCCAAGGGGCTCTTTCTCCTGCTCCTGGCGATTCCCATCGTCCTGCTCTACGTGCTCAAGGTGCGACGCGAGCGACGGGTGGTCGGGTCCACCTGGTTGTGGGCCGAGGCACGGCGCGATCTCACCGCGCGCCACCCATGGAAACGGCTTCGCGCCGAGGTTCCCCTCGCCCTCCAGCTCCTGGGGCTCCTGGGGCTCGCGCTCGCCTTTGCCGAGCCCGCGCTACGGGGTCGTGGGAGCTCCGGCCGCACCGTCGGCATCGTCATCGACACCAGCGCGTCCATGGGCGTGCGCGAAGGAGACGCCACACGCATCGACCTCGGCAAGCGAGCCGCTCACGACACCGTGGACCGCCTGCCACCCGGCGGCACCGCGTTCCTGGTGGAAGCGGGTCGGGAGCCCAAGTTCACCTTGGCGAAGGAGACGGACACGCGACGGCTGCATCAGGCCATCGATCGCATCGCCGCCACCGAAGAGGAGGGCGATCTTGCGGGCGCCCTCGCCATCGCGGCGGACCGCCTGCGGAGCGAGCCCGACGCGGAGCTCGTGCTGGTGACCGACGGCGCGCTGGCCAAGGAGACGCCCCTGGTGGCCCAGGGCGTACCGGTGCGCATCGTCAAGGTCGGGGCCCGCAGCGACAATGCCGGGATCGTGGCGGTGGACACGCAGGCCGACGGGAGCGCGGCCGGGAGCGCCAAGGTCCAGACCTTCGCCCTGGTGCACAACTTCGGCGCCGTCGCCCGCGACGTGTATGTCACCGCCTCGCTGGAGGACGCCGAGGCGCCGGTCGCTTCCCGGCGCGTGTTGCTGGCCCCGGGCGTTGCGACGCCGGTGGTCCTGGGATTCCAGGCCGGTCCGACCGATGGCGGAAAAGGTATCGTCGTCCGCATTTCCGGTAGCGATGCGCTCGCCGCCGACGACGTGGCCTACGGTCGGGTGCCCATGGGCGCGCGCCTGCCGGTGGTGTTTGCCGGCGATCAGGCCGGAAGCTGGGCGCGACGCGCGCTTGCAGCAGACGGATCCATCGCGCTCCAGGAGCTATCGCTCGCCCAACTGTTCCGCGTGAACGTGGATCCCGAAGCGCTGGTGGTCGCCGAAGGCGCTTGCCCGGAGAGCGGCGCTTCCGAGGCGCCCGGCCTCGACTGGCTGGTGTTCCTGGGCCCGGGCGCAACCCAGACCAGCTGCAGCGGCGTCCGCTTCGGTCCTTCGGTGGAGAACCCGCGCGTCACATCCTGGGACCGCGCCGACGGGCGCCTCCGATTCTTGACGCTCGATGGTCTGCACCTCCGGCGTGCGCGCACGCTCGTTTCTTCGACGGCCTTGATGCGCGCGGAAGAGGGCGTCATCGCCGCGGATGCCGGGGTCCCCGGTCGCATGGTCACGGTGGTGGGCTTCGACCCGGCGGAGAGCGACTGGCCGCTGCGCGCGTCGTTCGTGCTCTTCATGCGCAACGTGGTGGAGCTCGCGCGCGCCCATCGAGCGCAAGGCACCACCGCCCCCGGTCGCACCGGCGAGCCGCTCCGGGTGCCGGTCCCCACCAGTACGACCCAGGTCCTGGGCAGCGGCCCCGGCCTCGACGATCGCGCGTTCGTCGTCCGCGGAGGCCTCGCGACCATTCCCGCCATGGCGCGGGCGGGCGTCTACCACTTTCGCTGGACCGCTCCCCGCACCGGCGCGGTGGTGGTTCCGGTGAACCTGGTGAGCGCGGCAGAGAGCGACGTTGCCCCCCGCGACGTGACCGTGACCACGACCGCGGGCGGCGCAGCCACCAAAGCGCCGACGCGCGGGGCGGGCATCGAGCTCTACCTCGCCGCCTTGGCGCTGCTCGTCCTGCTCACGGATTACTGGTACTTTACACGCGCTGCGCGGAAGACCACTCCGTCGCTCCGGAGGCGCGAGGCCTCGCTCCCCGGCAACGTCCGGAAGGTGGCGTCGTGAGGTTCGCTTGGCTCCGCTATGCGTTCGCGGCGGTGGGCTTGGCCGGCGTCGTGCTCGCGCTCTACCTCGTGCGTCGCAGGCCGGTAGCCACCCGCCCCCCGTTCGCGTATCCGCTGGCGTTGCTCGGCTTCGTACCGTGGTTCTACGAGGCCGCGCTGGAGCTGGCCGGCACCGGCGAACCGCTCGTGCGCTTTCGCCTTCCGCTCGCGCTCGCCGCGGTCGCGTTCGCCTCCACCTTCGTGGTGCTCCGGCGCCTGCCGCCGCGGGTCTCCGTGCTCCGCGGTCGGCTCACCATCGCGACCGTGTGGACGGCGACGATGCTCACCGCCCTGGTGCTGGCCAGGCCGGAGCTGGGCCGAACCCGCGATCGCGTGGCCATCGTGGTGGCCATCGACCACTCCCGGTCCATGGACCTGACCCCGGATCTCGAGCGCCGGGTGACCACCGAGCTCCGCCTCGCGACCCAGAGCATGCATCCCGACGATCGCATCGCGGTGGTCGACTTCGGTGCCGACGCGGTGCTCTCCGCACCGTTTCGCCGACGGGACGAGGCCGCGCTGGCCCAGAGCACCTCGGTGGGCCGCGACGGCACCGACCTCGAGAACGCCATCCGTCGAGCGCTCTCCGAGCTCCCCACCGACGCATCTCCCCGCATCGTGCTGCTCTCCGACGGCGTCGAGACCCGGGGCGACGCCATGGCCGGAGCGTCGAGCGCCCTCGCCTCGGCGGTCCCCGTCGATACGGTTCTGTTCGAGCAACGGCCGGGCAGCAGCGTGCGCATCGCCCAGGTGCGCGGACCAGGCCGCGTGGACGAGCACGAGCCCATCGATCTGCGCATCGTCACCGGCAGCACGCGCCCGGCCAACGTCGAGCTGCGGGTGAAGCGCGACGGCGAGCCCTACCGCGTCGAGCGAACGCGCATCGGCGCCGGCGAGGACATCGTGCGCTTGCGCGACGTCGCCGATGGCCCCGGCCTGCACCGCTACGACGTCGACATCACCGCGCTCGACCCGGGCGCCGACGTGACGCCCGAGGACAACTCCGGCGCCGCTTTCGTGCAGGTGCGGGGCAAAGCGCTGGCGCTGCTCCTCGACGGTGAACCGGGCAAGGGCGCGCCGGTGGCTGCGGCGCTGGCGACCACCGGGTTCACCGTCGACCGTCGGGGACTCTCGCAGGTCCCGGCCGACGTGGCGGGGTTCGCCGGTTACGACCTGGTGGTGCTCACCGAGACGCGGGCGAGCGATCTCTCGGCGACGCAGCTCGCGGCGCTCGCAAGCTACACCCAGGACATCGGCGGCGGCCTCCTGCTCATGGGCAGCGATCGGTCCTTCGGCCCCGGTGGCTACGGGAAAACTCCGGTGGAGGACGTGTCGCCGGTGTCCTTCGAGATCAAGCGTGAGAAGCGCCGCGCGTCGCTCTCCGAGATCATCGTCATCGACTACTCCGGCTCCATGGGCGCCATGGTGAGCGGTCAGACCAAGCTGGCGCTCGCCAACGAAGCGGCCGCCCGCAGCGCGTCGCTCCTCGGCCCGGGCGACCGGCTGGGCGTCGCCCACGTCGACACCGTCGTGAAGTGGACGGTGCCGCTGAGCCCGGTCACCGACGCCGCCGATCTGGGAAGAAAGATCCGCGCGGTCGACGTGGGGGGTGGCGGCATCTACACCCATCTGGGGCTGGTCGCGGCCTACCAGTCCATCGGTCCCGAGGCTTCGAACCTCAAGCACGTACTGCTCTTCGCCGACGGCGACGACGCCGAGGAGCTCGCCGGCTGCCGCGCCCTCGTGCAAGATGCACGCAATCGCGGCATCACCACCAGCGTCATTTCCTTGGGCCGCGGCCACGACTCCGCCGAGCTGGAGGTGCTGTCCAAGGTGGGAAGCGGCCGTTTCTACCTCATCGACGATGCCGGTCGCCTTCCCGCCGTGTTCGCCCAGGAGACCATCCTGGCGTCCAAAGCATCGATCCGCGAAGAAGCGTTCCGAGTGGCCGCCGGCGCCCCGAGCCCGTTCTTGCGGGGCATCGATCCGAGCCGCGCGCCGCCGCTGGGCGGCTACGTGGTCACCGCGCCCAAGCCGCGCGCCGAGGTCGCCCTCACCGGCCCCGACGGTGATCCCATCCTCGCCAGCTGGAGCGTGGGGCTCGGGCGCTCGGCGGCCTTCACCAGCGACTACGAAGATCGCTGGGGTCGTGAGTGGCTCGCTTGGCCCGCCGCACAGAAGCTGTTCGGGCAGGTGGCTCGCGACACCGCGCGCAAGGCAGCCGACCCCCGGGTGCGCCTCGACGCCGAGACCACCGGCGGCATGCTGCAGGTGCACGCCGACGTGGTGGGCGACGACGGCCGCGCGCAGTCGTTCCGGCGCCTGTCGGTGCACATCGCCGGCCCGGACGGCTACGCCAAGGACCTGCCCCTCGAGGTCCAGTCGGTGGGCCGCTATGCGACGCGCCTACCGCTTTCGCGCCCTGGCACCTACGTGGCCACGCTGCGCGACGACACCTCGCGCGAGGTGCTGGGCACCGCGGGGGCGAGCCTTTCGCTCGGGGACGAGCTGCGCCCGACCGGCAGCGACGCGGCAGCGCTCTCCCGCATCTCGCACGTCACCTCCGGCAAGACCCGCGCGACGCTGGCCGGCCTGTTCGACGATCGTGGCGACCAGCGGCTCGCCTACGGACCCGTCGGCAACGTGTTGCTCGCAGCGGCTGCGGCGCTCTTCTTCGCGGGCATCGCCGCACGTCGCTTCGGCACGCCGGAGGTCCTCACCAATCTCGGACCGAAGCTGCGCGCGTATCTGGCGTGGCGCCGGAGTCGAAACGCGGTGATGGCAACGACCGCGGCGACCGCTGCAC